>JBBFMI010000202.1:0-4018 GCA_037478635.1 Candidatus Geothermincolales bacterium
ATGCCCAGCTTCTCCTCGTCTATGAGATGCCGGGTCTCGGGGGTGAGGGGCACGTGAAGGGTGACGATGTCGGACCTCTTGAGCAGGTCCTCCAGGGAAGCGTATTCCACCCCCAGCTCTCTCTCTTTATCGGGGTCAAGGCGGCGCAGGTCATGGTAAAGCACCTGGCAACCGAAGGGCCGCAGGCGGAAGGCCACTTCTCGCCCTATGTGCCCCATGCCCACTATGCCCACCGTCTTTCCGAGGAGCTCGAAACAGCCCACGGTGAATATCTCCTGCTGGGCCCACTCGCCCCGGGAGGTCTTGGCGTGGAAGTGGAGGGCCTTCTTGAGGAGCATCAGCATGAACATCACGGCGTGCTCCGCCACCGCCACCGCGTTGGCGGCCCCCACGTTGGCCACCGGGATGCCGGCCTGGCGGGTGGCCTCCAGGTCGATGTGCTGGTACCCGATGCTCGGCTGCTGGATGAGCCGACACCCCCTCGCCGCCCGGGCCACCTCCGCGTCGATGGGCAGGCGGAAGGTGAAGTCCCCGATGATCACGTCGGCGCCCTTGACCGCTTCCACCAGGCCAGGGCCAGGGTCCCCCGTGTACACGGAAACTTCCACTTCCTCCGCCCCCGCCTCCCCGGCGAAAAACCCCCGGACCATCTCCTCCGGCAGAGGCGAGAGCACCACTATCCTGGCCATGTCCCCTCCTTTCCCTCGCGCAGGGTTGAACGGTTACCGCCGAGACTGCCACCTACGCCGGCGGCCTGAGCCTGACCGGGCTCCCGCCCAGGCCTTGAGCAGTCCCTCCAAGGACAGTCTCCTTCCCACCTTTACCTGCCCGTGCTGGCGATCAGTACGCTTCTTCCTCGTCGACGCCCCGTCACCTCTTCCTTCGCCTCGCCCCAGCCCGTAAAACCGAAAGACGGGGAGTTGGCTCCCTCATCCAAGCGACGGCTTATCCACCGGGAAAGCCGGAATGATCACGAGAGCCCAGAGCGGGAAATCTCGAAAAGCCCCAAGGGAACTCCGTCGTGATCTCACCTCTCAAAGGTGAGGACGCAACCGGTGACATCCCAACGAGCCGATCTGGAAGCTACCCTTGGTCCTTAAAGGCAAGATGGAGAGGATCCGGGAGCCTCAGCCCTCTTCCTCCACGAATTCCTTCAGGCGCTCCAGCTCCTCCTCCCTCAGCCGCAGCCTCTCCTCCTGGCTCCGGGACAGCACCTCGCGCAGGATGTCGGCCAGCCCCACCGGGTTGAAGGGCTTGGTTATGTAACCATCGGCGCCCATCCTCCAACCCCTGGCCATGTCCTCGTCCTGCACCTTGCCGGTGAGCAAGACCACGGGCATGTCCTTGAGGACCGGGTCTTCCCGCACCTGGCGCAGGATCTCCCACCCGTCCATGCGAGGCATCATGATGTCCAGGACCAAGATCTGAGGGGGATTTTCCCTCATCATCTTCATGGCAGTGTTCCCGTCCCATGCCTCCTCCACCTGGAACTCCTCCAGTTCCAGGTTGATACGGACCAGCCTGGTAACCATGGGATCGTCGTCCACCACGAGCACCCTGGTCATTCGCCTACCTCCCTGAAGTGCCAAGAGGGCTTCCCCCGAATCCCAGTCGTCCGGTCATGGACTCGCATCCGTTCCCCGCCTCGACGGAACAGGTCAACGGGTCCGTATTCCCAGTTTCTCTTTCGGGCATGTCGCGCTTTCGACTTTAGGGTTTTTCCGCAGATTTACCCCAGTTCCAACCCTTCCCCCGTCAACGCCGAGGATCGACCTTGCTGTATACCCGTCCGGTTCCCCCAGTCCGCCGCCGATGCGCCAAGCCCAGACCACTTCCCGTCCTAATTCCATATTCCCAGTTTTTTACGGAGTTAACCAGCTCACAGAGCAGGTATATAATCAAAGGGCCGGCGAAACGACTGTTTTTCCGGGACGCTGAACCGTCCCGCAAGGGCCAGGGATCCCGGGAAACCATCACGGGAAAAGGGATGTCCTCACCGGGACGCTCGAGCGAGGGAGGGAGAGATGGATCAGGACCGCTCCGACTACGAGATCTTCCAACCCGTCCACCACGAGTTCCGCAACAGCGTGAGGGAATTCGTCCAGAGGGAGATCGTCCCCTACGTGGACCAGTGGGAGGAGGCGGAAGAGTTCCCCCTGGAGCTCTACCGCAGGATGGGAGAACTGGGGTTCCTGGGCATGTCCTATCCCGAGGAGTACGGGGGCGACAACGACCCGGTGGCGGAGGCGGTGCTGCACGAGGAGCTGGCCCGCTGCGGTTCGGCGGGAGTGGCGGCGGGGATCGGCGCCCACATCTCCATCGCCATGCCCCAGATCAGCAAGTTCGGCACCGAGGAGCAGAAGCAGAAATACTTGGTCCCCGGGATCAAGGGGGAGAGCATCGGCGCCCTGGCCATCACCGAGCCGGAGGCCGGCTCCGACGTGGCGGGGATCCGGACCACCGCCCGAAGGGACGGCTCGGACTGGATACTCAACGGGTCCAAGACCTTCATCACCAACGGGGTCCGCTGCGACTGGGTGGTGGTGGCGGCCAAGACGGACCCGGACAAGGGCTACTCCGGCATATCCCAGTTCGTGGTGGAGAGGGGAACGCCGGGCTTCAAGACCTCCCGCAAGCTCAAGAAGCTAGGCTGGAAGGCCTCCGACACCGGCGAGCTCTCCTTCATGGACTGCCGGGTGCCTGGGGATGCCCTCCTGGGAGAGCTTAACCGTGGCTTCTTCCAGATAATGGCCAACTTCGTGTGGGAGAGGCTGGTGATGGCCCTTTCCGCGGTGGAGAGCTCCCAGTTCCTCTTCGAGAAGGCGCTGGAATACGCCAAGGAGAGGACGGCCTTCGGAAAGCCCATCGGGAAGTTCCAGGCCATATCCCACATGCTGGCGGACATGGCCACCGAGATAGAGCTGGGCCGGGCCTTCACCTACCGGGTCCTCAAGCTCTACGTCGAGGGCAAGAACCCGGTGAAGGAGGTGGCCATGGCCAAGCTGTACACCTGCGACCTGGCCTGCCGGGTCGCCGACCGCGCCCTCCAGGTGTTCGGGGGCTACGGCTACATGGAGGAGTACCCGCTGGCGCGGGCCTTCCGGGACGCCCGGCTGGGACCCATCGGAGGAGGGACCCGGGAGATCATGCGGGAGATAATAGCCCGGTCATACGGGCTCTAAAGGCGTGCACCCCCGATACCGGTGACCTCCCCGAAGCCTGAGATCGAGGGGTTCCGCCTTTACCGCGCCATTCATTCCCGACAGTGACCCGCGAGATCCCAGCTCGCCTCAAGGGGCACTTTTTTCCCTTTCCTCCCTAGCCGTCTCCAACGCGGAGAGGAGCCGGCCTGGCTGGCGGCTCCCCAGGAGGACCCTCCAGCCTAATGGGAGTTATACCTACCCCGTCACGCTCGGGAATCCAGCGGGCGGCCCCATGAGGGCCTTGTTGCCGTACTTCGAGGCCTTCCGGAGGGATGTTAACCGGCATGTTGGACCTTTACGGGGCACTTATTCCTTTTTCCTCCATCGCCGCCTCCAGCGCGGAGAGGAGCTGGCCTGGCCGGCGGCTCCCCAGGAGGACCCTCCAGCCGTCTTGGAGCTCCAGCTCCACCCCCTCGCGCCCGGAGACGGTGTACGCCTTCCTCCTCCCCAGGCCGAAGCGGATTCCCCATCCCCCGAAATCCTGGATGGGATGGTAGGTGACCGAACGGACGGAGATAACCCGGGAAAAGGGGATGCGGTGGGGACGGCGGTGGAAAGGGAAATACCGGTAGACCACCCCATCCCCGTCCACCTCCACCGTCAACCGGACGCCCCGGAAAAAGACGGGGAAGAGCACCCCGTACACCAAGGCCAGCAGCCAGGCGAGCCATAGCGGCTGCCTCGCCTTGCCCGCCCCGCCGAGCAGGACCCGGGCCGCCAGCGACCCCCAGGCGGCCAGGGCCCCGGCGTAGACCAGGAAGATCCAGCCGGTATCCGCCAACCGCTGCTCCTCCCGGAAAAGGACCTCCCTCGAC
>JBBFMI010000203.1:0-3997 GCA_037478635.1 Candidatus Geothermincolales bacterium
GCCTGGGACGAGGGGCGCGGGGAGACCAGGACGTTCAGGCTCGACCGGATAAAGGACTACCGCGTCACCGACGAGACCTTCCGATTGCCCCGGGGTGTGGGGGCAGAGGGCAAAGCCCCCCTCCCCCGGTTCGGGGACAGCGCCTTCAAGGTCACCCTCCGATTCTCCCCCCGGCTCGCCAAGTGGGCCAGGGAGCAGCCCATGTTCCAGGACCGGAGGGAGGAGGAGGGAGGCCTCGTGTGCACCCTGGCGTCGGACAGCCTTTCTTGGTTGGAACGGGAGATCCTCAAGTACGGGCTGGAGGTCGAGGTTTTAGGCCCCCCGGAAGTGAAGGATTCCCTGGCGCTGAGGATCCAGAGGATGCTCGACCTATATCGCGGTCCGTTGGGCCCGATATCCTCCCGGGGCGCTTGAGGCCGCTGGACATGCCCTGGAGGCGATCGGTATGGCCCAATTCCCACTTCCTAGGTGTGGCCGGTTGAATGCGGACCGGTTTTGTTGATCTCCAAGCGTCGATCCCGGACCCGTATTTCGCGAGGTCCACCACCCCGAAGTTCTGGAACTTGGATGGAGGGAGCCTGTTCGCGTGCTTGGGAGTTTCGGCCTTTCCGGCGAAGACGTGGCCATGTTCTTTTGCCGTGGGATGGCTCCCGTCTCTTTTACGGGCCTGGACCGAGGTGGCTGGATCGCGGCGCTCTCCTTTCCCGTTTCCGACTTTCTCGGCCGGCGTTTGCCTTCCTATTCGCCGGCCTTTTCGGAACTCGAGGTGGATGGCCTGGCGCTGGGGAGAAGCCAAGACGCGCTTGGTTGAACCGGCTCGGCTGTTTCTTCTATGCCGGGTCTTCCGGAAGCACGGGATAGAGGTCTTGGGCGGTCGAGGGGACTTTTATCTTGCCTGGGGACTGCCGGGTCTCTCTCACCTCGATCTCGATAGGTAGGAGTGGTGAAAACGCTCCACCGTCATGCTGTCCAGGTCCGACTGGATCTCTTTCTGGCGGCGTCGGGCCCGGTCAAGGTCCTTGAAGGCCTCGCCGTAGACCAGCTTCTTGGTGCGATAATCCCACACCTCCACCAGGAAGCCTTCCCCGAACTTGGAATCCACGAAGCCCTTGCTGATGCGCACTTTGTAGAGGGAGTTGGCCGTTTTCTTGGAGAATTCCCTGAGATAGGCCTCACGTTCTTTGATCCCCGCTCACCACCTTTCATCTTCGCATGCCGATATTTTAGCATTACCGGGAGGGAGTCGTTCCCCGGGGTCGGTCCGAGGTCGATTTATAATGTCCCCACGGGTTAGAGGCCCTGGACGAGGCCCTGCAGGGCGCGGGGATGCCCGGACCGAACCGGTCAGCGTAGTATACGGATGGCGGTTTCGCGACGGGAGGTCGCAGCTGGATCGGGAAGTACCGGAAAGGAGAGGGACCTTGAGGAGTAGGGTTGTGTCGATGCCCATTTGCCTGGCACTTTTAACGGCAGCCCTGATGGCTGCCCTGGTGGGATGCGGCGAAGAGAAGGGCGTCCTCACCCTCTCCCAGTACAAGAAGGAGATCTCCGCTATCCACGATGAGCTGGCGATGGGCCTGGGAGAATGCCTGGGAGAGCTCCCATCCCTGAACCCTCGCGATTACCTGCAACTCCAAAAGCTCAAGGAGATTTACGAGGGACTCAGCGGACTTTTCCGATCGTCCTACGCCTCGGCCTCTAACCTCGAGCCCCCGGACGAGGCCCTGAACCTGCATCAGTTCCTGCTGGATTTCTACTCGGCTGGGGAGAGGACCACGGGCGACAGCGCGGCGGGCATCGGGTTCACCCGATCGGTACTTCCCATGCTGGCTGACATGGACAACCTCGCGTTGGCGCACCTGCCCGAGGGGTCCGATGCCGCGGCGGTCCAGGCCGCGGCCAGCGAGGACCAGGTTACCCTCGAGGATTACCTGGAAGACCTGGAGGGGATGAAGGTCATACCCGAGTTGGAGGAGAAGCAGGCGTTGCTGCTCGAGGCGTTCCGCTACCTGAGGGAAGGCGTGGAGGCGGTGAAGACGGGCTATACCGAGGAGAACAGGGTCCCCTTGGAAGATTTCCTGGGCCGATACGGTTCCGTGATGGAAAAGGTTAGGGGAATGGAAAAGGAGCTGGTGGATTGGGTGGCCGGGCGGGAGGCCCGGGTGGACCATCTTCTCCAGGTGGGAAAGGACCTGGGCAAGATGATCTACGAGCTGCGTTGACCTCTTGCTCGAACTTGCCATATTCACGGTTCGACATTCCGAGTGGCCTGGGCGTCGAAGGAAGATCACGTCTACGTGGCACATAAGGAGGTCGGGGTCATGGATCACATGAAAGCCCTCTTCGAGCCGGAACGCGTGGCGGTGATAGGGGCCTCCACCAGTTTCGGCAAGTGGGGTTATGTCATACCCTTCAACATCCTGCAGGGTGGGTTCCAGGGGGAGCTGGTGCTGGTGAACCCCAGGGGAGGCACCCTGCACGGACTTCCCCTCTTCCGAAACCTGGAAGAAGCCGGGGTAAGGGTGGACATGGCGATGATCTGCGTGCCGGCGGAAAAGGTGGAGGAGGTGCTCGAGGATTGCGCGCGGGCTGGCGCGCGGGTGGTCATCCCCATAGCGGGGGGTTTCAGCGAGGCCTCCCGGGAGGGTGCCCGTTTGGAGGCCAGGATGGTAGATCGGGCGCGTTCGCTGGGGATCAGGATAGTGGGACCCAATACCATGGGAATATTCTCCGGACCCCGTAGCCTTTGCGCGCTGATGCCGCCGGTGCGTCCTCGCCCCGGACGGGTCGCCTTCGCCGCCCAGAGCGGCAACCTGGGCACCCAGATGCTGGGCTGGGGAGCATACCGGGGGGTTGGCTTTTCCCGTTTCGTTTGCGTGGGCAACCAGGCCGACCTGGATTTCCTGGATTACCTGGAGTACTTCGGCGAGGACCCGTCCACCGACGTGATACTCCTCTACGTGGAGGGCTTCCGCAGGCCGAGGGAGACGGCGGAGGCCATAAGAAGGATCACCCTTAGAAAGCCGGTGGTGGTTTACAAGGCGGGAGGTACCAGGGCCGGGAGCAAGGCAGCGGCGTCCCACAGCGCAGCCCTGGCGGGGTCGGACGAGGTGTTCCGGGGGGTGGCGCGGCAGGCGGGCATGATCCTGGCGGAGACCACCGAGGAGATGCTGGACTTCTCGGATGCCCTGGCCAAGCTTCCCCTCCCCCGGGGAAGAAGGGTAGCGATCCTGACCTGGGGCGGAGGATGGGGCGTGGTGACCGCCGACCTGTGCGAGAGGAACGGGCTGGAGGTGGTCCCCCTGCCCGGCGAGGTGATGGAGAAGCTGGACGGCGTCCTCCCCCCTTACTGGAGCCGGGGCAACCCGGTGGACATGGTGGGCCTCTTCGACCTCGAGGCGCACGCGCGTTGCCTGGAGATCGTGGCCTCATCCCCTGCCTATGACTTGGTGATAGCCCTGGGGAGCGTCAACGCGGCCGGGGCTTTCAGCATCAACGTCGAGGGTCCTGGCGTGGAGGAGAGGAGGGAGTTCGTCAGGGCGCAGACCGAGACCTTCCGTCGCAAGGTGGTGGAGCTGGTGGAGGCCACGGGAAAGCCCATCATAACCGTGGGCATGCCCCAGAGAGAGGAGGAGATATTCGGAGAAGGAGCCTGCATGGTGGAAAGGCTCTGCCTGTACACCAGCCCCGAGAGGGCGGTGAAGGTGGCTGCCATGCTGGCCTGGTGGGCGGATGAGTTGGGCAGGAGGAAGGGCCAGGCGGAGGTCGGTCCATGAACCTGGCCGCGGCCTTCCTTTTGGGAGTCCTGCAGGGCGTGACCGAGTTCTGGCCCATATCCAGCTCGGCGCATCTGGCCCTGGTCCTGGAGGCCACCGGCTGGAGCGGCCCCAGGACCTCCTTCATAGTTGCCTTGCACCTGGGTACCCTTCTGGCGGTGGTCATAAGCTACCGGGAACGCATCTTCTCCCTGGGGCGAGCCTGGTGGGGGAGTGTCCTG
>JBBFMI010000204.1:0-3996 GCA_037478635.1 Candidatus Geothermincolales bacterium
AAGGGTGGAAAGGCTGGCCGACAGGTTGGCGCGCAGGGACTTCGACGCCAGGGAACTGGTACGGGAACTGGGCCTGAAATAGCCCAAGGCCTCCCCTTCCCGGCGTTTGACCTGGGGGCGCTGACCTCAAAGCCGGGCAAAGCGGCAGGCGGAAGGAGTGAGGGGGCCTGCGGGGACCGGGAGGCAGCGGGGAGCGCCAGGTGGCCGGACCCCGCGGGCTTAAGGCTCGGAAGGGAAGCGGGAAAACCCGAGACCGGTATAGCGGAGATCCGGCGAACGGGGATGTCCTTCGGCGTTGTCAGCCCCCCTTTCCTATGTTATAGATTATAGGGATTTTTTCTCGAACCAGGGGTTTTCGGAGTGAAAAGGAGGAAGCCATGGGAGAGCCCAGCGACAAGAGACCGGTTTTTGACGCAGACGAGTGCACCGGTTGCGGCCTCTGCGTCGACGAGTGCCCCAACGACTGTATCGAGCTCGGCGACGACGACGTGGCTTACCTGGCCAGGCCGGAGGATTGCGACGGCTGCGGTACCTGCGCCGAGGAGTGCCCGTCCGAGGCCATCACCATGGAGTGAACCGAACCGTAAACAGGGGGGAGCCGCGGCTCCCCCCTTTATTTATCCCCCATCCCGGGCCCCCATCCCGAGTGAGATCAGCCTTATAGATCCCTACCCCGCTTGGACTGCTACCTCGCTTGGATTGACCGTTGTCAACCTTGCAATCCTCAAAGCGTTCCAGGAAGGGCGCGCCCTTTGCCGCGCATGAACCGCGCCGGATCTCAAGGGGGCCAGACGGGAAGGCGTGCCCTTGACCGCGGACTCCCGGCCTACGGGAAAACCGGGTCGAATCACTTTCCCGCCCCATGCCCAGTTGCCTTCCGGGGGATACTTTCAGGCTCTGACGCTCCCCCTCAAGTCCCCACGAGCCCAAGGGTTTAAGCCGATGGATTGCTGGATAAAAATCAAGTGGGCGGCGGACTTTTTGTGCTTTAATGCGGAATCATGACCAGGCACGGGGACCAAGACGCTGGATCTTGCGAGCCTTTTTTCAATGGAGCGTACGGGTAAGGAGGAATAGATGGAAGAGAAGGAATCGCCCAAGGTTAACATCTTCTGGAAGATTCCCATGTTCGAGTACCTGGACGAAAAGGAGCTCGACCGCCTCTATTCCATGTGCGAGCGGGAGACCTACCCGAAGGGGGAATACATCTTCTTCGAGTGCGACCAGCCCCGCAAGCTCTACGTGGTGGTGAGCGGCCAGGTCAAGCTGTTGAAGCAATCGGACGACGGCCGGGAGATGATCCTGGAGATGGCCTATCCGGGCGACGTCTTCGGCGAAGAGGCGGTCTTCGACGGGCAGCCCTACCCCATGACCGCCCAGGCCCTGGACGACGTCGAGCTCCTCTCCATATCCCGGGTGGACTTCTTCTCCTTCCTGAGGGACAACCCCGACCTGGCCCTGGAGATTATCGCGGACCTGGCGGCCAGGCTCCGGGAGGCCCAGAACACCATCCGGGCCCTGGCCATGGAGCGGGTGGAGTGGAGGATCGCCCGGGTACTGCTGCTGCTCTCCCAGCGGGCCGGGAGCAAGGTGGACGGGGGGGTCAGCATCGAGCTTCCCCTCACCCGCCAGGACATAGCCGACATGGCGGCCACCACCGTGGAGACCGCCATCCGGGTGCTCAGCAACTTCAAGAAGATGGGCCTGGTGGAAACGGTGGAGGGAAAGATATTGCTCAAGGACCGGGACAGACTCGAGAGCATGGTGAAGGAAGGCTGCACCGGCCAGCGTTGAAACCGCATATACCCTCTCCCGTGCCCTGAGGAATCCCTCTACTCGCTTCCTGAACGACGCTTCTTGAACGACGCCGGCCCGCCTATTCCTTCCGTTTCATGCGGTCCCCTGCCCTTTCGCCATTTTGCTGTAAAAAATTTCCTATAATTGGAGAGGACCGCTCGAAGACGCTGTTTCACGAGACCACGTCCAGCAAAAAATCGCGCCGAAGAATCCGCGAGGAATAAAGAACGAAAGAACGCGCGCCGAAGAACCACGGGGAAGGCCAGGGGACGCGCCGCCCCCGGGCGTCACGGGCATTAGCCCGGTTCATGAGCGAAATCATTCCCGGGCCGTCCTTTAGGGCTATCCTTAGAGCATCACCGTACGCGCGCTTGCCGGTACACGGCTGGCCCGAGGAAAGATCGAGGGAGGTAATACCCATGGCCAAGGTGAGACTCTACTCCACTCCCACCTGCCCCTACTGCAGGATCGCCAAGAGTTACCTGGAAGAACAGGGCGTGGACTTCGAGGTGGTGGACGTTTCCCGGGACGAGAAGGCGGCCCTGGAGATGGTGGACAAGAGCGGCCAGATGGGGGTCCCCGTTCTCGAGGTGGGAGACACCATTATCGTCGGCTTCGACCGCAACGCGTACCACAAGGCCCTGGAGCGGGCCGGCTTCCTGTCCTCCTGAGGGACAACTGGGAGAGCGGGCAGTTAGGAAATCGGCCTGGGAAACGGTATCCGTCGAGCTGAGGGAAGCCTTCGGGACCATGCGTTCAGGGCCCTTCCTCGTGACCTCCCCTACCTCGGGCATAACCTCCTTCCTGGACGAGGTGGGCCCCGACTACCGTTTCCCCCTCACCACGGCCATGGGGATCCTACCCCACAGGGACCCGGAAAGGGCCCTGGACCTTGCCTTTTCCCTGGACATACCCTTCTGGCCCCAACTTCCCCTCGTCTCTTACTGCGAGGACACCTACGTGCAGACCGCCCTGGGATTGCCCGGCCTGGTGGTGGACCACGAGGGCAAGCGGCTTCTTCTCGACCTGGAAGCCTTCGCGCAACAGCTGGACGATTACCTCTCCCTCGAGGAGGGCCATCCCGCCTTTTCCCTGGCCGACGACCAGTCCCTTACCTGGGCTTCGTTCCGGGAAAGGGTGATGCTGGAAGGGGAAGACCACCCGGCGGTGAGAGGCCAGTTCATGGGGCCGATCTCCCTCAGCCTCATGATCAAGGACGGCGAGGGAAAGCCGGTTATCTACCACGACTGGGTGAGGGAGGTTGTAATAATCCACGTGGCCCGAAAGGTTAACCAGCACCTGCGAGACCTGGAAGAACTTCATCCCAATGCCTTCGTCTGGGTGGACGAACCGGGCCTCGAGTTCCTCTTCGCCGGGATCGCGGGATACACCGCCGAAAGGGCCCGCGGCGACCTGGACTCGTTCCTCTCGCAGCTCGAGGGCCTCAAAGGCATCCACCTCTGCGGCAACCCCGACTGGGATTTCCTCCTCGGCTCCGAGCTGGACCTGCTCTCCCTGGACGCCTTCCACAATGCGGAGATCCTCGCGGGATACCGGCGGCACCTGGCCGAGTTCCTGCGGCGTGGGATGGTGGCCTGGGGCATAGTGCCCACCCACGCCGATACCCTCCCATCGTACGGCCCCCGGGACCTGGCCCGCATGCTCCGTGACCTCTGGGCCAGGCTGGAAGAGGAGGGGCTGGATCCCGGGGACATCGCGGGCAGGTCCATGCTGACCCCGGCCACCTGCTGCCTGGTGAACCCGGACCTAACGGAGACGGTGGAAAGGGCCTTCCTGGTACTGCGGGAAGTGGCCGAGATACTCCGCGGCACGGCCTGAACCAACCTTGACCGGGCGGCGTGGTGTTCCATGGGAAGGCCGGGTCGCGTTTTCACCCTTTCGTACCTCGATGCGCGCATTCGTGGCGTCCATGGGCGGTCCGGGCCGTGGGCTGGCCTCTCAGCGAGTAAGGGTCGGTTTGTCTCGGTTTCCCACGTGATTTTCCCCTGTGAGAAGGGTATCCATACCGTTATGGTTTATGTAAGAAGATGGTGCCGTTCCCCCGTTACCCCGGTCCCGAATACGGGCGGCGTGGCTTCCAATGCGGACGAGGCGGAAGAGATAGCGCGAGAGCTTGGGGGCAAGGTAGTGCTAAAGGCGCAGGTGCTTGTTGGAGGCCGGGGGAAGGCCGGAGGCGTG
>JBBFMI010000205.1:0-3995 GCA_037478635.1 Candidatus Geothermincolales bacterium
GGTGCTGAACTCCACCCCTCGGTCCACGTCGTAACGGTCGATGGCCTTTATGAGGCCGATGTAGCCCACCTGTAGCAGGTCCTCCAGGGGTTCACCTCTCCCGATGAATTTCCTGGCCAGGTACTCGACCAGGTGCAGGTTCATAGCGATGAGCCGGTCCCTTATCCTCGTGTCGCCGGTACGACGGAGCTCCCGGAAGAGCTCCTTCATCTTTTCCCTGTCGTGCTTGTTGCCCTCTTCCATGTTCAGGATCCCGTGTCGGTCTCAACGGGAGCGGGGGTCGGAAGAGAGAAAGGGTCAGGGATTGCGCCTTTTGCGGAGCAAGAGCCGGCAGACATCCCCTTCCCTTTCGATCTCGAAGCCATCCAGCAGCACCTTCAGTATCCTCTGGGCCAGCGAGTCCGGCATGGTGCACTGGCCCTCCTTACCCTGGGCGATCCGGGATGACAGGATTATATCAAGGTGTTCTCCGCCGGGGATGATCTCCACCAGCAAGGGAAGCCCGTCGCCCGTCTTTTCGAGCACATACCGACCGGCTTCCTCGACGGCCAGGTTGAGGTCCTCCACCCGGGAGAGATCGAAGTCCATCCGACTGGCCACCAGGTAGACTGACAGCCTGACGAGCTGAAGGGAGAGCGGCTCCGCGGGAAGCCGGAGCCTCACCACTTCATCCGGGCTCATGCCAAGCACCTCTCTCGGACGTGATGAGCACTTCCGTTATAGTCCCAATACCTATTTTCCCGCTCGAGGGCGAGGTTATGCACGGGCAGGGAAAAGGCGGTTTGCAGGCTTGGTTCGACCCGTGGGGCCAGGCGGAAAAGTCCGTCGCTCAGTCCTTGTTGTTCCCCCGGAGAGCCTGGGGGATTGAGTTCGGGGAGGGATCGAGCATGAAGGCGATTTGAAACGCGTCAACCGGTGAAACTTCGGGGATGGGAAAAATGTTATCAATCCATGAAACTGCGGGGGTAGGAAAATGTTATAAACTTAAAATTGTAACCCGTAAAAGGAGGGAGCGGTGGAGGAGCCGACGGTTGAATTCTACGCTGAGGTCAGGGAGGAGAACGGGATCCGCATCCTGG
Organism: Candidatus Geothermincolales bacterium; assembly: GCA_037478635.1. Lineage (GTDB taxonomy): Bacteria > Actinomycetota > Geothermincolia > Geothermincolales > RBG-13-55-18 > JACVJK01. The sequence continues at coordinate 1,080 of JBBFMI010000205.1, forward strand.
TGGTCAGGGGAGAGGTGGATCTTTCCACCTCCGAGAGGTTGAAGGAAGCGGTTTACGAATCGCTCGAGGAAGGACCCGGGAACCTGGTGGTGGACCTGAACGGCCTCGATTTCATGGATACCACCGGCCTGGGCGCACTGGTGGCCGGCCTGAAGCGCGCGAGGCAGGGAGGGGGTGACCTCTCGCTTGTATGCAATCGGGGTCACCTGCTCAAGATATTCTCCCTGACCGGTCTGGACAAAGTCTTTTCCATTTACGATAATTTGCAACGGTGTCTCCAGTCCCTTAGCGGGGAAAAGGAGGCCTGAATCAAGGTTTACACGGGGGAGTACCCGAGTGGCCAAAGGGGACGGACTGTAAATCCGTTGGCGCAGCCTTCGGTGGTTCGAATCCACCCTCCCCCACCAGGGAAAAAGACCAGTTCAGAACGCATGTTTAATAATATGGCTCTTGCTTCCCGATTCGTGCTCGTTCTTTGCTCCCCAAATACTCCCCACGTTTGGGACACTGCAGGCCTTCCACGGGTTCAGCGCCCACCCTCTTTCCTCTTGGGCATATGTACGACCTTGGGGCCGCCCGAAAGGGCGTTTTCCACCCCCTTGCTCACCCGTTCCAAGGCGGTCTCATAAAGGTGGGCGTAGGTGCCCGCGGTCACCGCCAGGGAGGAGTGACCCATGACCGCCTGCAGGCCCTTAAGATTCGCCCCTCCCTCGATGGCCAGGGAGGCGTAGGTGTGCCTGAGGTCGTGGAAGCGGATCCTGGGAAGGCCGGCTCTCTCCAGGGCGGGGAGGAACTCGTCGGCGAGGAAGTGGCTCGGGTCCCGGTAATTCCCCCTCCGGGAGGGAAAGACCAACGCCTCCGGGGGCGGAAATCCCAGGCGGCGGTACCTTTCCTCCAGGATGCCGGCCAGGGGCTCGGGGATGGGGACCGCCCTTTTGAGGAGGCGGTCTTTAAGTCGGTCTCCTTGGATACGCGGTGGTATGACCTCACCACGCTTATCCTGCGGGCGGGAAGGTTTATATCCCCCCACTTCAGGGCTAATATCTCCCCCTGCCTAAGTCCGGCCAGGGCGGCCACGGCTATTATGTCCCCTATGTCCGTACCCCGGGTTACCTCGAGCAGGCGGACCACCTCCTCGGGGGTCAGGTAGCGGGGTTCCTTGCGCTCAACCCGGGGAGGGCTCACCCCCAGAGTGGGGTCCCGTTCCAACAGGCCCAGGACCAGGGCGCGCCGGATCATGGCCCTGAAGACCCGGTACACCTTCCCGGTGGTGGCAGGCGAGACCCCCTTCTCCAGGAGGTGGAGGAGGAACTCCTGGACCGAAAGGGGCGTTATCTGGGAAAGCCTCTTTTGCCGAAGAAGGGCAGTACGTGGTTGGCCAGGACTTCCCGGTAATCATTGTAGGTCGAGGGCTTGACCTCCCACTTTTTGGCTTTGAGGAAGGTCTCGGAGAACTCGAAAAGGGTGGGGTCCTCCTTCCTCACCCCGTAGGTCCCCTTGGCCACCTCCTCCAGGATGCGCCGGAGCAGCTCCTCGGCGTCCTTGCGCCGGGGCCCGGCCGACTTCTCCCGCCTCTTGCCGTGCTGGTCCTTGAATCTCACGATGTAGGATACCCGTCCTGATTTCCATCTACGTGACTTGATATATGCCATGTAATCCTTCTTTTCTTACCTTCCTACGATAAACCTGTCGGGATGACAATCATTTCACTTCCCGGGCATTCTCCCGTGGTTTTATTATCTGCACGGACTTACCACTAACCTTTTTTCGGGTTTGTAAGGTAAGCGGCACCTGACCGTTGTACCAGTTAACCGGAGTATGTGGCTTTTCCACCTTCTTCTTCACACGAGCATGAACTGCTTTTCTGTCCTCCACTTGCCATCAAACCGCTGTTTATTATCAACTTTACTCGCATTTTTACCTTATTTTTACAGTAGAATTATTATATGAAACAATCTTGAAAGGTGGAATAATATACAGCAGAACCATTAGGAATTTGGGAAAACTATGGTAGATGGCCTAATACACATTGGGAAACCTGCGGTACACGTAAGGTTTAGTGGATCTTTTCCTTCCCAGTAAATGATAGAAAAGAAGCGGGGAAGAATAAAATTCTGGCCTTACCGAAATGAGATGGATAGGTTAGAGGGCCTAGTAAAATATACTTAGATTAAAATGCAGTGATCTTCGGAATAAGTGAGATTGTTTTATACGCATTTGTAATAGCATCAAAGATTTTTCATCAGCCTCCTAGCCTGCCCCTGCACATCTCAGGTTACGAACCTCCTAAGCCTCCTACTCGATCACTTGTCGTTGTCGGATTGTAAGATTAGGCAGATAACGGATATCAGACTCTCCCCGGATGAAAAGGTGAAGGTGACCTTAACTTGCGTTTAATCTCCTTTCAAATCCTCTCCAGCTTCCTGGTGGTGTAGATGTAGGGGCGCACCTGCTCTGGGTACTTGAGGAAGGTGTTGAGGGAGACAAAATTCTCCCTCCAGTAGCGCACCAGGTTCGGTTAGCGCTTCTTCCAGGCCTCCCGAAAGGTCTCAAAAAGCTAACTCGGCCTTTTCCTGTGACGGGAAGCCTTTTTTTCTTGGGACACCTCAACCCAGTCTCCTCCTCACCTTTTTCTGGAGTTGGCCGCTTTCGTTGACACCCTGGATTTAGAGATAATGGGTCCCTCGAGAATGGAGAGAGCATGGCACAAGGAAAATCCTACCCACCGGTGTTCCTGGCCGAGGCGGTGAGGCTTTACCGCATAAGCGGAAGGTCCCTCGCCGATACGGCCCGGGAGATTGACGTATCCGACTGGACCCTGGCCAGCTGGGTACATCAGGCGGACACCTGGGAGGTCAAGGCAGAAGGGCTCACCACCGAGGAAAGGGAGGAACAACCGCCTGTGCCGGGAGAACA
>JBBFMI010000206.1:0-3971 GCA_037478635.1 Candidatus Geothermincolales bacterium
CCCGGTGGTCGGGGTGGGGAAGGTGGGAGACCTGTACGCCGGCCGGGGATTCGACGCTTCCCCCCACACCTCGGGCAACCGGGAGAGCATGGCCAGGCTGCTGGAGGAGGTGCGCAAAGGCGGGGAGGGGATCGTCATGACCAACCTGGTGGATTTCGACACCCTCTACGGCCATCGCCGCGACCCGGTGGGTTTCGCTGAGGCGTTGAAGGAGTTCGACGATTTCCTGGGGGAGCTGGAGCCGTCGCTGGAGGAGGGCGACGTGGCGTTCATCGTGTCCGACCACGGTTGCGACCCCACCTTCAAGGGCACCGATCATACCCGGGAGAGGGCGATCCTCCTGGTCTTCGGGCCAGGGGTAGTGCCGGGGGTCGACCTGGGGGTGAGGGATAGCTTCGCCGACTGCGGGAGGACGGTGGCCGACCTCCTGGGCGTGCCGGCAGAGGGGCTGGACGGCACGAGCTTTGCCCGGGATATCCTGGCAGGATAGGATTGTCGGTGGGAGCCGGGTGGATTTATCGCTCTTGGCACCCCCCCATCGCTGGATACCCGGGGTGGGAGTCGGGGAGGGCAGGGTGGGATCGCGGGATCCCGGGAAGGCTGGGACATTCCGCTTCACCGGTGCGGATCCCCGGCAGGAGGGCCTCGATGCCTGAGGATGCGAGCCTGGCATATCGGTCGAGATATGTCCCACTCCCCTGGGGGCCTTGGGGCTAGGAGACCCCAGGCTCTCGGCCCACGGTGGTCGAGAGTCTCCCGCCGGGGCCGAACGGCGTGGTCTCCACGGTTTTCGCGGCAAAGCGGGATTATCTGAATCTCGAGGTGGTCGGATGGAGGGCCTGGCGGACCTGAGGGACCTCTTGGAGAAGAAGGTGCGCGGGCAGAAGTTGGCTCCCGGCGACTGGCGCAGGTTGGTCCAGGAGCTGGTGGCTGGACGGGCGGACGAACGCCAGGTGAGCGCCCTTCTCATGGCCGCTTTGCTGCGGGGGATGGACGGGGAGGAGGCTTTCCACCTTACCATGGCCATGGTGGATTCGGGCAAGAGGCTCGACCTCTCGTCCCTTCCCGACCCCCGGTTGGACAAGCACAGCACCGGCGGCATAGGAGACGCGGTTACCCTCGTCCTGGTCCCCTGGCTGGCCTCCTGCGGGGCCACGGTGGTCAAGCTTTCCGGGGCCTCCCTCGGGTTCACCGGGGGCACCCTGGACAAGCTGAGGGCCATACCCGGTTTCCGCACCGAGCTCGAAGCGGATGAGCTCCTGCGGGTGGCTGCCAGGGTGGGAGCTGTCATCGCCGCCCAGGGGCAAGAGCTGGTGCCCGCCGATAAAAAGCTGTACTTCCTCCGGGATCTCACCTGCACGGTGGAAAGCCCCGCCCTCATCGCCTCCTCGGTGATGAGCAAGAAGATCGCCGCCGGCGCGGACGTGATCGCCCTGGACGTGAAGGTGGGCACGGGGGCCTTCATGGGCGACCTCGCTGGGGCTCGGGAGCTGGCTCGCCTCATGGTGGAGGTGGGCCGGAGGGCGGGAAAGGAGGTTTTTGCCCTGATCTCCTCCATGGACCAGCCGCTGGCCGGCCGGGTGGGATGCGCCCTCGAGGTGATGGAGGCGCTGGAGGTGCTCCGGGGGGAGCTGAGGGGGAGGCTGTTCCGGCACTGCCTCGAGTTGGGCGCGGACCTGCTGGTGGCCGGGGGGATATCCCGATCGCCGGGGGAGGCCCAGGAGCTCATGATGAAGCGGCTGGAGAGCGGTCATGCTCTGGAGAGGATGGCCCGGCTCATCGAGGCGCAAGGGGGAAACGCTGAGGTGGTGGAGGAACCGGGCCTGATGGGAAGGGCTCGGCGTGAATACCCGGTACTGAGCGAGCGGGATGGCTATATCCGGTCTTTCGACGGGCGGCGTTTCGGTTGGATGGTGAGGAGGTTGGCGGGATACGGGGAGAATGGAAGGCCGGCGGACCTCGCCGCGGGCGCGGTCATGAAGGTCGGCCTGGGGGAAAGGGTGGAGAGGGGGCAGGCGCTCTGCCTGCTCCTGGGCGAGGAACCGGAAAGGGAAGCGAAGGAGGCGCTCTCGTGCTTCGTGATCGGGGAGGAACCGGTTCCGCCCCCGCCCCTGGTCATCGAGAGGGTCCGATGACCTTTCCGGCCTTCAGCCGAACCGGTTTTTCGGAAGGGCGCTTTCTGGGGAGGACGGCGGATGGACCTGGTAGTGGGACACGTGAACGCCGATTTCGACGCCCTGGCCTCCATGGTGGCGGCGGAGAAGCTCTACCCGGGCGCGGTCAAGGTCTTCGCCGGCTCGATCAACCGTAACGTGAGGGAATTCCTCGCCCTGCACGGCGACATCCTCGACTTCGCCGATTCCCGGACCTTGGACCGGGAGGCGGTGGAGCGCCTGATCGTGGTGGACAACCGCATAGCCTCGCGGTTGGGGGACCTGGAGGAGGTGGCCCGGCGTCCCGGGGTGGAGGTCTTCATCTACGACCACCACCCTCCCTCCCCCTCCGACCTGCGGGGGGAGCGGGTAAGGGATTACAGCGAGGAAGTGGGGGCCACGGTGACCATCCTCCTCAAGCTCATCCGGGGACGGGGAATACCCATCACCCCCTTCGAGGCCACCCTCTTCGCCCTGGGGATCCACGAGGACACCGGCTCCCTGACCTTCGCCGGGACCACCCCCGACGATGCCGAGGCGCTGGCCTACTTGATGAGAGCAGGGGCCAACGTCAACGTGGTGGCCCGCTTCCTGGGAAAGCCCCTCACCCCCTCCCAGCATGGCCTGATGCGGCGGCTCCTGGAGAACCTGCGACAGGAGAGGATCAGGGGGGTCCTGGTCAGCCTGGCCGAAGCGGAGCTCGACGAGTACGTGGAGGGGAGCTCGCTGGTGGCCAACAAGCTGGCGGAGTTGGAGAACCTGGACGTCCTCTTCTCGCTGGTGCGCATGAAGGACAGGGTGGTGGTCGTGGGGCTCTCCCGCCTCCCCCAGGTGGACGTGGACGCGGTGCTGTCGCGCCTGGGGGGAGGGGGCCATCCCCAGGCGGGATCCGCCGTTATCCGGGGAAAGTCGCTAAGACAGGTGGAGAAATCGCTGTTTTCCGTCCTGGAGGAGGAAGTGCGGCCGCTTTTCACGGCGGGGGAGATAATGAGCGGACCCCTGAAGACCATCTCCGAGGACACCCCCATCTACGAGGCTTCCCGCAGGATGAGCCTCACCGGTCACACCGCCTTTCCGGTGGTGGACCGGGAGGGGAAGCTGGTGGGGATGATCTCCCGCAAGGACCTGGACAAGGCAGCCCATCACGGATTGGGCCATGCCCCGGTCAAGGGTTTCATGTCCCGCAACCTGGTGGCGGTGGGGCCGGAGGCCTCCTTGCAGGAGGTGCAGCGGCTGATGATGGAAAACGCCATCGGGAGGGTCCTGGTGGTAAGGGAGGGAAAGGCCCTGGGCATCGTGACCCGGAAGGACCTCTTGCGGGCCCTTCACGGGGCGGAGTACCTGGCGGGCTTCGCCCTCGCGGGCGGCGAGGTCTCCCTGGACCGGGGCGAAGTGGTGGACCTGATGCAGCGGTTCCTCACCGGCGAGACCATGGCCCTGCTGCGGGAGATCTCGGATATCGCCCGGGAAGAGGGTTGCCAGGTGTACCTGGTGGGCGGGGTGGTTCGGGACCTGCTGTTGGGCTACCCCATCCTCGATCTGGACATCGTGGTGGAGGGGAACGGTATAGCTTTCGCCCAGGCCCTGGCCCGGCGCCTCAAGGGCAGGATCAGGACCCACCCCAAGTTCGGGACCGCGGTGGTGATCCTTCCCACCGGGAGGAGGATAGACGTGGCCACCTCCCGCACCGAGTTCTACGAGGAGCCGGCCTCCCTGCCGGTGGTAGAGCAGTCCTCCATCCGGCAGGACCTGTACCGCCGGGACTTCACCATCAACGCCATGGCCATAGCCCTTACCGGGCGTCAGTTCGGCAGGTTG
>JBBFMI010000207.1:0-3970 GCA_037478635.1 Candidatus Geothermincolales bacterium
GCCTTACAAGAGGAAGGCTATTTGATTGTTTTGGTTCTTGTCCAGAACTACCCAGACACAATTACTTATACGCTACCAAGGAACCAGATGCATTCTGCGCTTCTTACCCTTGCTGCTGGCAGTGGATTTCACTTGGGTCGCTGGTCATGGATAGAAAAAGGCCGAGATGTCTGAAAGATGCAAACATGCCGATGCAAGATATAGCAATAGGAAGCGGGAAGAAACCGGCAGACATCACCTGGTTTATCATGCTGTTCCCGATGGCCAGGAGACGTCAGCGAAAAGCCGTAGATTCTCGTGATTAGAATATGAGCAGAATTTTAGTTTATAACTCATTTTTATTGAGACAAGGGAATGACAGGCTTTTCACCCTGCCGTTGTACTGGACGAGGTGGATCTCCCCGGTCAGATCGTCGGCCGTTGGAAGTTACCGCATACGTTCCTCCAGGGGCACCTGGACCTGCAGAATTCCAGGGGGGCTTTTTCCCGTATGAGCTCGCGGAATTCGGCGGCCTTTATGCGCTGGCCGTAGGCGAGGCCTAGCCCCTCCAGAACCCTTTTGTCCCACTTCCTGACCTTTTCCTCGTCACCCGCCGGGCTCCGGCAGCTCCCGTCCTGGAAGTCGGGGCACGACTCGCACAGTCGGTCTGGGCCCTCGTGAAGCACGAACTCCACCTCTTCGCCACGTCGCACGAGGTCCCTTATGAGTTTTATCGTCTGAGAGAACCCTTCACCCCGGGCCAGGTTCTCCAGGGGAAGAAAACCGGTGCAGAAGAGGTGGTGAGGGCGGAAGCGCCACGATCCCCGGCGTTTTTCGGTGCCTCTCGGGGAGATATCATGTTCTGCATCCGTATTATCTCCCAAGTCCTGCGGGTTCAAGGGGCAAGCCGTGTGGCGAGCAGGTTTCTCGTTGCCGGAATCTTCCTCCATCTCCGAGGAAAAGACGAATTCCTTTTCGCCAGCCATTACCATTAACCCCCCTCCTTAGATCATCTTATACGTTCCCAGCCCATCCATGTTTACCACGTGATCTGTGTTGACTCCTTTTAATGGTAAATCAAGGAGCATCGAAGGGGGGTTTGATTGAGGAATTCCTTTTGTTCCGCATCTCCTCCCGGACAGCTCGATGTTGGGCCTGGATGCGGTCACGGGAAAGTGGTAATAACAGGAAGGATAACCCTCGTCTTTTGCGCATCGGGGGCTTTTCGCTGTCGTTTTCTTTTTCTATTGGGAAAATGCGCGACAAGTAAAAGCTTACCCTGAAGTCCTCTGCCTTATGGTGGAAGCAGCCGTCAAAGCCCGAGGTGCTCTTTGATGGGGATGAGGTTCATCACGTCCTCGCGGTTGTAAAGGAGAAGCTTCCAAAGCGCCTCCAGGTCTCCCCGGCGGTATTCTTCCCACAGGACCATGGCCCGGTAACCGTCCATGTCCGGCAGCTCTCGCCTGATGCCAAGGGCCCTTTCCACTGCCTTGAGGCCGCCGGTGAGGCCTCTTTCATGGCATATCCATCGCAGGTCCACGGAATGGAACATCTCTCTCAGGTTCAGGCCGAGCTGGCATCTAATACAGCGAAGGTCGAAGCAATGCCCGTTGTAAGTGAACAATCTGCCGGAAGCAGGGAGCGCCGAGAGAAGGTTCTTTCTCGAGATCTCGTCGCCTACCAGCTGAACTATGCCCGCCTGCTTATGATAAAGGCCTATCACGGTCAGTCGACCGTTACGGTCCGTCTCCACGTCCAGGTACACATCCCCGTACATGTGTTGTCCCTTTCCTTTACATGTTCAGTCTCCAGGTCGCCCATCGCCAGGTGAAGACCTCGACTATCTCGGTATTCGTGCCACCTGGGCGATCAAAGCTCGCTTGAGGGCAACCATAACGAGATGAAATCCTCTCAACATCGGCTTTTAGAACACTGCCGAGTGGACCTCGACCTGGTTGTCCTATCGGTCATCGAGACTCCAGGTATTCTCCCTCCGCGTTCACGGACCAGATGTTGTCCTTGTCTCTTCTACCCTGGATTATATTCTCCACCGCGGCCATGGCGGTGAGCATGGAGTGGTCTTGGTTGTTATATCGATGCATCCCGTTCCTGCCCACGAGATACAGGTTCTCAAAGCCGTCCAGGTATTCCCGGACCAGGTGGAATTTCTCGTAAGTTCCGTGATAGGCGGGGTATGCGTTGAGGACCCTTATGACCGTTCCGTCCACTACGTCGCCACGCCTTATAAGGCCGATCCTTTCCATCTCCCGGGACGCGAGTTCCAACAGTTCATCATCGCTATTCTTCCACAGCTGCTCTACGTGGCTGCAGATGTATTCTATCCCCACCCAGTAACGGTCGGGGACCGCCACCATGTATGGACTCCAGTTGTTGAAGATCTGGAGCCTGCAGGCCCTCACCCCGGGCTCCTGTATGTATATCCAGTTGTCCCTGGCCCGGGAGCGTTCTCCTCGACGTTTCCGGTCAACCGCGGGGAAAAAATCCTTGAGCAGGAGTCCCACGGTGATGAAGTCGCGGTAGGGAAGGCCTTCCGCGATGCGGATGACGTCCAGGGGCACTCCCTCGCCCATGGCCCTGATCAGCTCTTTCACCGGCATAGATGAGATAAAGTGTTCGCCTTTTAAAGTTACCAGCTTGCCGTGCTCCAGGTCCTTTGCGATCACCGCTTTTATCCGATTGCCGGAAAAATCCAGCCCGACGACCTGGTGCTTCAGGTGTATCTCTCCGCCCTTTTCCCGGACGATCCTCGCCACCTCGTCCCACAGTTGGCCGGGGCCGTACTTGGGGTAGAGGAACCATTCTATGAGGCTCGTCTCGGTATCCTTTTGGAGGATCGATGCTTTCCGCGCGAAGGCCTTCTTGAGGGCGTGGCGAACCGCTTCCGAGAAGGACACGCCCTTGATCCGCTGGGCGCCCCATTCGGGTTCGATCTCCGTGCAGGAGACACCCCACACCTTTTCCGTGTAGTCTTTGAAGAAGATCCGGTAAAGTTCCCGGCCGAAGCGGTTGATGAGGAATTGCTCAAGGTTCTTCACCTCCCGGATGGGGAACACGCGGGCACCCAGGTAGCTGAGGGTCACTTTCAGGGAGCGGGTCAGCCCCAGGTCCGTCAGGGTTTTCAAGCCCAAGGTTACCGGGTAGTCGAACAGCTTGCCGGAGAAAAGGATGCGGCTACGGCGTTTTCTCACCAGGAAAACCCGGTCTGTCAACTCGGGATCCGCCACGGCGTACCGCCTGAGCGATGCGTCTATCTCAGGGAAGAGAGCTTCTACATCGTCTCCAGCGGTTTTGATCGCGGTCCTCTGCAGGGGGAATATGTTGAGCCACCATTGGATTACCCGGTCTGATTTCGAGAAGAAGCGATGCCCCCCGAGGTCGATCCTGTTTCCCTTGTAATCGATGGTGGTGGAGATGCCCCCGATGCGATCCGAGGCTTCCAGCACGATGGGCTTAATCCCCGACGAGGCCAATAGCTGATATGCGGCCGTGAGTCCAGCCGGGCCCGCTCCGATTATTATGGCTTTTTCTATATAGGATTCCGGCTCCATGTTTTTCCCTTCAGGGCCTAAGTTGGCCGAAAAGTCGCTCGTCAACTCAAGCTTACGTCCCGCCCACGTCTTTTTCGCTCATAACCTTAATCCCTCTACTTTCCTGCGAGACCGGTTTTATTATAACGACATCACCATCACCGATTTCGTTGGCGGGGGAAGCGGACAGGCAGCAAAAGGCGAACCAAATGAAGGTCAGAAGGGTCAAGGCTTCGGCCCAGATGGCGTTGAAGGAGAAGGAGAAGACCAGGGCGTTCAGCGACACGGCGGTCGCCAGGAGGACGAGGGCGACCGCCTTTTTCCAGGGGCTGACACCGCTCATCCTGTTGAGCTCCAAGAGCATCATCTCGCCCGGTACAAGCCAGAGGACGTTCACGTAGGAAGTCTTCACCGCGGGAAGGAAGTATTCAGATACCAGGAC
>JBBFMI010000208.1:0-3921 GCA_037478635.1 Candidatus Geothermincolales bacterium
TACCCGGGAGATGACCACCGAGGGGTGAAAAGATGTAAACCATGAGGGACCGAGGGTCGGAGATGAAAGAGAACGGAGGGAATGAGCCCGGCAAGAAGAGAGGCGATCACTCCCGGCCTTCACTTAACGCGGAAAGAGGCTTGGATAGGCCGCCTTTCCTGGTGATCACCCGCCGGGACCTACTTGCCCTGGGCGTGGCCGGCCTGGTCACAGGCGCGGCTTTCGCTCTTTTCGGCGGGAATGAAGGGAATGTCCTGCTCCTCAGGCCGCCGGGCGCCCAGGACGAGGAGGGTTTTGTCGACCGATGCTTGCGCTGCCTGGAATGCGTGAGGGCTTGCATGACCGGGTGCCTGGAGCCTGCGGGCAGGGAGTTCGGGGTCGAGAGATACCTGACTCCCCGGTTCAACCCGGCCCTGGCGAAGTGCGAGTTCGAGGTCTGCGAAAGGGCATGCGCCCGAGCGTGCCCGGTGGGCGCCATCGGGATACCCCCCGACGAGGAAGTGCGCATCGGAAAAGCCTTCGTCGACCGGGATAAGTGCATAGCCTGGCGCGACGGGAAAGACTGCCTGGTCTGTTACGAGAGGTGCTCTTACCAGGCCATCGAACCTGATGCCAGGGGGCGGCCGAGGGTGCTGGAGGAGAAGTGCACTGGCTGCGGCGCCTGCCAGAACACCTGTGTCACCTGTCCCGATCCAGCCATAGTGGTCTATCCCCTTGACGCCGTTCCCCGGGAGGGAGGGGGCGGAGGGAGGAGGAGGGGCAGGTCCTGACGGGTGCGGAATGAAAAACAGTCGTATCAGCTAAAGGGCTTTGCCTATCGAAACCTGGCGCCGCGAAGAAAGCTCATTATTTCTCGACAGTTTGACGCCCGCGCTGAAAATCTGAGCGAATTGAAGCGGTCATCAAGAAACGGTATAGACCGGTCCGGCAACCCGATCTTTCCCGCCGCCCCGGGCCTCGCCGCAATATCCCCATCAGGCCATGGGGTGTCCGCCGTTATCCTAGTGTGACCCTTAACCCTTGGTTCAGACAACAGATACCATTATTTTCCTATTTGACAAATCCCCGGCAATTTATAGATACTTGGGTATGTATAGTTGGGCTGCGACTGGAAGGAGGAACCGGAATGGCCGAGAAGAACCCCGCTCTCATATTTCACCAGCTTGAGGCGCGCATGGAGGAAAAGCCCGAGTTCGTTGGCCTGATCTTCGAGAATGGGGGACTCTACCGGGATGAACCTCTGACCTACCGGCAGATAGTATGCAACACCTTCAAGGTCGCCAAGGGACTGCGGGAGAACGGGGTAGGGAAGGGGGACGTGGTGGCGCTGGTGATGCGCAACCACCCGGAGGTGGTCTACGCCATGGGTTGCGCCAACCTGCTCGGCTGCGTGGTAGTCCCCATAGATCCCCGCTCGAAAGGGGAAAAGTTGGCCTACATGCTGAAGGACTGTGGGGCGAAGATCGTGATAACCACGGCGGACCTTCTGCCGGAGGTGGAGGCCCAGGCCTCGAATATCCCCGCCATAGAGAGGGTATGGCTCGTGTTGAAGCCTGACGCCGATTATTCCCTTGCCTCCAGGTACCCCACCATTAACGAGCTCGTGGACGGGCCTGACATCTACGAGCTCGACAACCGGGTGGACGATCCCACCCTCCCCATGGAGATCATCTACACCTCGGGGGTGACCGGCAACCCCAAGGGCGTGGTGATCAAGTCGACCCGGACCGTGATGTACACCGCCCTGGCCAGGATGGTGTGGGGCTACAAGGAGGATTCCATACTCTATACCGGCCTTTCCCTGGCCCACGGGAACGCCCAGGCGGTTACCCTCATGTCGGCCATAGCCCTGGGGATAAGGGCGGTCATAAGCCAGAAGTTCACCAAGAGCCGCATATGGGACATATGCCGCCGGTACGGATGTACCACCTTCTCCCTGCTGGGCGGCATGATGTCGGGCATTTACAACGAGCCGCCCCGGCCCGATGACGCCGACAACCCCGTGGAGGTGGTGATCTCGGCGGGCACCCCGGTGGCCATATGGGAGGCCTTCGAGAAACGCTTCAACGTGAAGATACTGGAGTGGTACGGAGCGGTGGAGGGAGGTTTCGCCTACAAGCCCATCGACCAGGGCCCCATCGGTTCCTTCGGCAAACCGATCGAGGGGCTGATGGAATACAAGATCGTCGACGAGAACGACAACGAGGTGCCTCCCTACGTCACCGGCGAACTGCTCATGCGGGCGGTGAACCAGAAGCCCGAGGTGGAGTACTATGGCAGGCCCGAGGATTCGGAGAAGAAGACCCGGGGAGGTTGGTTGAGGACCGGGGACATGGTCCACCGGGACGAGGAGGGCTGGCTTTTCTTCGACTACAGGAAGGAGGGGGGAGGCCTTCGCCGGCAAGGGGAGTTCATCATCCCCTCTTACGTTGAGAAAGTCATCGGTGAGCATCCCGACGTCTCGGAAGTGTGCGTGTACGGCATTCCCGCTGCTTCCGGGGCGCCAGGGGAAAGCGACCTGGTGGCGGCGGTGGCGCCCTTCGAGGGAAAGACCATAGATCCCCGGTCGATATTCGAGAAGTGCCTCAAGGAGCTGGAGCGAAACAGCGTGCCCAGCTACTTGCAGGTGGTGGACGAGATACCCAAGAGCGCCTCGGAGAAGTACCTGGACCGGGTACTCAGGGAGCAGTTCTCGCCCGAGGCGGATAACGTCTACAGGTTGGAGGACTACATCTCCTGAGGGGCCTTTTCCCCTGGGTTCATATCCTCTGTATCCGAAGGGGGCAGGGCTCGCGGGACGAGCTTCCGCGGGCCCTTTCCTCGTCCACCGACCCAATAAAGGCATTCGGCTTTCGCGCCGTTCCGATCCGCCCTTAACCTTTCCAACAACTGCCCGGGAATAGGGCTTTGCCGGTCTTGGCCGAAAGGGGCGGATTCTCCCTCGCGGTTCGCCTGTCGCCGTTACCACCGCCGATCCAGCCCAAAACGGCGGGGAAGAAATGGTTGAAGGGATGCTCGAGAGGGGATTTTCCTTTCACGGCGTCTGACAGGGGAAGGCGGATGACATTGAAGCGAGCCGGGATCCCCGTGCGAGGATCTCCCGGATTTGAAGGGCAAGCCGTCATGTCGTGGATTATCATGTATGCTGGCCGGGTGAGGTCTGCCAGCCGGCGTTGACGATGTACGGGAGACGCGGGGCCCGGCGCGAGTGGGTCTCGAAAGCCCCTTGGCCTGCGAGCTCGATGTCACGTCGGATTCGGGTCACGGGCTCGGGGACCCGGAGTATCGCGGTCCGGACGTTTGCCGGAAGCGGGTTCGGTACCGAGATCGAGCCGAAGCGGAACCGCCAGAGCGGGTTACATGATCCACGGGAAAAACATGTGGCTTTCTGGGGTTCAGTTCGAAATAGCGCAACCTGTGCCCGGTTTCGTGATCGGGAGAAAGGAGGAAATAAATGGGTGCTTCGGAAGTATACTTCGCCGACCTTAGGTGCAGGCCCCATCGGGGCATGGTGGAAAAGCTGGGAGAGCTGGCGGAGAGGGTGGGGATACCGGACTGGGTTCGCCCCAGGGACCTGGTGGCGGTGAAGGTGCACTTCGGGGAGCTCGGGAGCACCGCCTTCGTGCCTCCCTTCTATATAAGGAAAATAGTGGAAAAGATAAAGGGAGCGGGCGGAAAACCCTTCGTGACCGACGCTGGCACGCTTTACATAGGCTCCCGCTCCAATGCCTACGACCACATCCTGACCGCTGCCGCCCACGGGTTCACCCTTGAGAGCCTGGGAGCGCCGGTCATCATCGCCGACGGCCTCACGGGACACGATTTCGTGGAGGTGGAGGTGGAGGGGGAAGTGCTCAGGAAGGCCAAGGTGGCCTCCGCCGCGGTACATGCCGACGGCATAGTGGCCGTTTCTCATCTCAC
>JBBFMI010000209.1:0-3897 GCA_037478635.1 Candidatus Geothermincolales bacterium
CCTCTCATGTACGCCAGGGGGGCCACCTCGATGATCCCCTGTTCCATGTACCTGGTGAAAGTCTCCACGTCCAACATCTCATAAAGGCAATCGTAAAGGGGCCTCAGGTATGGGTCCACCTTCTGGTACAGGTCCCCGGGAAGGAAACCTAACTTCTCTCCCGCTTCCACCGCCGGCCGGGTGAGGATTATCCTGCCCACCTCCTTGGTCAGAAGGGCTTTGACAGCCATGGCCATGGCCAGATAGGTCTTGCCGGTGCCGGCTGGCCCGATGGAGAACACGATGGTGTTGTTGCGGATGGCCTCCACGTATTTCTTTTGATTGGGTGTCTTGGGGCCGATGGCCTTTCCCCTGCGGTTTATGATTATGTCGGTGAACACCTCCGAAGGCCTCAGCTCCTCGTTCTCCTTGACCATGTGGATGGCCCTCTGGACGCTGTCCGCCGTGAGCACCACGCCGGAGCTCAACAGGGTCAGTAGTTCCTCGAAGAGCTTCCCGATGACCTCGATTTCCTCCTCTTCGCCGAATATAGTGATCTCGTTGCCCCTCACCATGATGGAGCTGTGAAAGGCGGACTCGATGATCTTGAGCAGCTCATCCCTTTGGCCCAGGAGGTTCACCATGGGTTGGTTCCCCGGCACCAGGATCTTCAGCTCCTTTATCTCGCCATGGGCCATGTGAGAATACCTCCACGCTGTACTTTATGCGCCTTCTGGACCTTCCATCATCCTGGCGGCCACGTCATGCGCCTCCCGCCCAGGACGTGAAAATGCAGGTGGAACACGCTCTGCCCCGCCTCCTCCCGGACGTTGGTGACCACCCGGACGCCCCGGTCGGCGATGCCTTCCCTCTCCGCCACCTCTCGTATTGCCTTGAATATGGCAAACAGCAATCCGTCGTCTCCTTCCTCAAGATCCAGGATGGATTCCAAGTGCCGCCTGGGCACCACGAGAACGTGAACCGGTGCTTGCGGGTTTATGTCCCGGAAAGCCACCACCTCGTCATTGGAATAAACCACGTCAGCTTGCATCTCCCCTTTTGCAATCCGGCAGAAGATACAATCGCTCATGGCTCCTCCCGTTCTCCAGCTTACTTCCCTATCCTGGCTTTCCTTCCAATTCCCCGAATTGCCCACCTTGACGGGCCTGGCATGAAACGGGGGAAATAAGGACCTCCTCGCCCACGATGTCGGTAATGGTACCTTCCACCGTTTTCCCTTCCTTCAGGGTGGCATCCCCGTCCATATCCAATATTATCCTTCCTTTCAGGTAGTCCTCGGTAGTTCCCCTCGCCACCAAGGTCGCGCCCTGTGCCCGGATCTCCTCTACCACCATCCGACATACCCCACCCAGCCTCTTTAGCATGTATTCCCTTCTCATCCGGTCGCCAAGGTCTATCAAGCGGCGAGAGCGTCTTGCCTTGATGGCCGCGTCTACCTGGTCCGATCGCCCGGCTGCCATGGTGCCGGGCCTGGGAGAATAGCGGAACACGTGGAGCTTTACCGGGCGAAGCATCCTTACCAGTTCCACTGTATCCAGGAAATCCTCTTCGGTCTCACCAGGGTATCCCACGATTACCTCGGTGGTGAGGACGCAGCCGGGCCAGGCTCTCGATATCCTCTGCCATAGCTCCAGGTAATCTCGGGGGCCATATCCTCTGCCCATGTCCGAGAGTATCCTCTGAGAGCCGCTTTGGAGGGGTAGGTGAAGATGGGGACAGACCCTCCCCGACCGCTCCCACTCCAAGACCCATTCTTCCTTTAGATCCTCGGGCTCTATGGAGCTCAACCTGACCCTGAAATCTCCCTCGAGCGAGCAGAGTCGCGAGACCAGGCCCGCGAGGTCCATTCCTTTCCAGGAATATCTTCCCAGATTGGTCCCGCAGATCACTAGCTCGCCCACTCCCCGTTCTATCAGGGCGCGGGCTCTCCGCAACACTTCCTCCGGATCCACTGACCTTTCCCTTCCCCTCACCATGGGCACGATACAATATGAACAAAAGCGGCTACATCCTTCCTGTATTTTCAGAAAACCCCTGGTCCTGAACCTGGAAAGCCCTTCACTCTTCCCGATCATCTTCCGCTCACGACACGGGTGCCGTTCCAAAATTTCCATTATCCGG
The DNA here is from genome assembly GCA_037478635.1 of Candidatus Geothermincolales bacterium. Classification (GTDB taxonomy): domain Bacteria; phylum Actinomycetota; class Geothermincolia; order Geothermincolales; family RBG-13-55-18; genus JACVJK01. The sequence goes on from JBBFMI010000209.1 coordinate 2,122, forward strand.
TAGAACCAATCCCGCTTCTCGGGGTTGTCGAGGACCGCCAGCACGCCTGGTCGGTCCTTGAGCTCCTCCCTGAACCTCTGGGCGAAGCATCCCGCCACCACCAACCGGGCGCCCCTCGAAAGGAGCGAGTTGACAGCCTTCCGGCACTTCCGGTCGCTTTCCCCGGTGACGGTGCAGGTGTTCAGGATGCATATGTCGGCTTCCTCCGGGAAACGAGCGATCTCTACCCCGGCCCGCGACAGGTCCAGCGCGAGCTCATCCAGTTCGGCCTGGTTGACCTTGCATCCTATATTGACCAGTGCGACCTTGGGCATTTGCACCTCTCCACCCCGCATTACAACCTGTTCCGTCGTTGAATGCCACTGCTCATTAAACGCCTCAGATAAAGCCGTAGTGATGGCGGGCAAGAGTGAGCAGGACGGCGCCTGCTGACTCGGTCCTCAGAACGTGCCTTCCCAGGGTTACCGGGATCGCGCCTGCCGAGATGATCTCTGCCTTTTCCATATCGGAGAAGCCCCCCTCGGGTCCGATCACGAGGCCGACGTCGAGGGATTCTTTGCCCGCGAGGGCATTCCCGACCTTCGCCCCGCCTCTCTCGTCCGCCACTAGAACCGTGCCCAGCATGCTTATCTCCCGGAGCATTTCTTCCCAGGCGATTACGGGGCGCATTTGGGGGAGGTAGGCCCTTCCTGCAGTGCGCGAGGCTTCCATGCAGATCCTTTCCCAGCGCCCGAGTCTTCCTTTATCTCCCGCCGGGGCGGAACGAGACGAGCTGAACGGGTGCAAGGAGTGGACCCCGAGCTCTACCGTCCTGTGGATGACCTCTTCTATCTTCCTTCCCTGAGGAAGGGCCTGGAAAAGATGAAAACGGGGCAACTCGATATCCACCGTCTCCCTTTCCATCAGCGAAAGGCGCAGGGAATCTCTCCCCAGCTTCTCCACCTTTCCGCGGTAACGGGTGCCCACGCCGTCCAACACTTCCACGGTCTCGCCGACCCTCACCCTCAAGACTCTTGCCAGATAATGGTAATTTTCGGCGGTTATCTCCAGGGTTTCACCGACGCACAGTTCAGGCGGTAGATAGATCCTCGGCGTGGTCAATTGCGGGCCCCCATTGCCTTTTTAAGGCGATCGAATATGCCGGGCTTTCGACCGGTCTTCTCCTCTTCCAGGCGGCGGAATTCCTCCAGGAGCCTCCTCTGCTCGGGAGTGAGGTCTCGAGGCACTTCCAGGTCGAGCAGGAGATACAGGTCGCCTCGTCCCCTCGACCTCGGATGGGGAAGCCCTTTGCCCCTAAGCCGGATCTTCTCGCCGGGCTGGCTTCCGGGAGGTATCACCACCTTGACCTCGCCGTCCAGGCTGGGCACGGTGATCTCCGTCCCCAAGGCCGCGTCCACTACGCTGAGACACAGAGTAGCCCACAGGTCGCTACCATCCCGATGGAACACGGGGTCTTCCTCTACCCTGATCTCGACATAGAGATCGCCTGGGGGACCCCCCATCCTGCCTGCCTCGCCCTTTCCCGGGATCCTGATGCGGTCACCATCTTCCACTCCCGGAGGCACGTCTATCTCCAGTTCTTCCACCGATTCCCTGAGGCCCCTTCCCTCGCAAGACGGGCAAGGGTGGGTATTTATCTCTCCCCTTCCAGCGCAACGGGGACAGGTCCGGGAAGAGGATATGGTACCGAAGGCGGTGCGCCTGACGTTGGTTATCCTCCCGTCCCCCCCGCACGCGGGACAAAGGTCTAACTCATACCCCCTCTCGACTCCGTTG
>JBBFMI010000210.1:0-3860 GCA_037478635.1 Candidatus Geothermincolales bacterium
ATTGGTATATCGGGTCTTGGGCAGAACGGGACTCCGGGTGTCCGCGCTGGGTTTCGGCGGGATATCGATACAGTCGATACCACCCGATGAAGCGGAAGCCCTTTTATTCAGGGCATTGGAACATGGCGTGAACTTCTTCGACACGGCCCGCGCCTATACCGACTCGGAGAGGAAGATGAGGTGCCTGGCCGGGATGAAAGGCAGGGCCGTCGTTGCCACCAAGTCCCTGGTTAGGGACGCGGAAGGGCTCCGCAGGGAGCTGGAGATAAGCCTTAAGGAGCTGGGCAGGGAACGGATAGACCTTTACCAGCTCCACAACGTGAGCAGGATGGAGGAGCTGGAGAAGGTGATGGGCAAGGGCGGGGCGCTGGAGGGGGCGAGAAAGGCCCAGGAGGAGGGCTTGGTGGGCTTCGTGGGCATCTCTTCCCATAACGCCGAGGTCGCCCTGGAGGCCCTGCGCACCGGCGAATTCGATACCTTGCAGGTGCCCGTGAACGTCGTGGAATCCCATTATGAGGAAAAGGGCGTCCTCGCCGAGGCGGAGAGGAGGGGCGTGGGGATCATCGCCATGAAGCCCCTGGGAGGTGGGGCCATACTCCCCGCTCCGCCGGCCCTCCGTTATGCGCTATCCCGGGGTGCGGCCACGGTGATACCGGGGATGCGGTCCCTCGAGGAACTGGAGGAAAACGTGAGGGCGGTCGAGGAGCGCATCACGCTCAGCGAGCGGGAGGAAGAGGAGTTGGAAGCCCTGGTGGACCTCCTGGGAGACCGCTTCTGCCGGAGGTGCCAGTATTGCCTTCCCTGTCCCCAGGGCGTCTACATACCCCAGGTTTTCATCTGCGTTGCAACCTGGAAGTGGAGGAAGGAGCCGGAAAGGGCAAAGGAACTTTACCGGAGGAGTGTCGCCGTGCCGGCTTCGGCGTGCAGCGAGTGCGGCGAATGCGAGGAGAGGTGCCCCTACGGCCTCCCGGTGAGGGAAATGTTGAAGGAGGCCGTCAAACTGCTCGAGGGAGATGGGTAGGGGCTTGAGTCCAGCCAGGTTTTTCGGGAAAATGCTTTATCTTAAGCGGGAGCATGTCCCCGAAAGGACGCAGTCGTTCTGTTGAATGAAAAGGTGAGGGATGTCATGGGTAGGCGGCACGGAAACAGTAGATCCACAGTTTCCAGGGACCCCTATCAGCCTCGGACCGAAAACGGTGACGAAACGCCTTCGGGGAGTGAGCGCGGATGGCTCGGGCTCGGGCGTAACGTGTTCTTCCTGGGATTGACCAGCTTCTTCAACGACCTGTCCAGCGAGATGATCTATCCCCTGCTCCCCTTTTTCCTGACCGAGGTGCTGGGGGCGGGGGCGCTGCTCCTGGGACTCCTGGAAGGGTTGGCCGAACTCGTGTCCTCCCTTCTAAAGCTGTTTTCCGGCTGGTGGTCGGACCGCCTGCGGAGGAGCAAGGGGCTGGTGGTAGCCGGATATTCCATGAGTGCCGTGGCCAGGACTTCCCTCGCCGTGGTGGCGGCGCCCTGGCAGGCCCTGGGAGCGTGGCTGCTTAATCGAGTGGGAAAGGGAGTGAGGACCAGCCCCAGGGACGCCCTCATCGCTTCTTCCTGCCCTTCCGATGCCCGGGGCAGGGCCTTCGGCTATCACCGGGCCATGGACCACCTGGGCGCCCTGTCGGGAGCGGCTGCCGCCTCCGTTCTTATGGCCCTGGCCCTTAACGTGAGGGCGGTCTTCGCCTGGGCGGCGGTTCCCGCTGGCCTGGCCCTGCTGGCCCTTGTTATGGGAGTGAGGGAGACACGGGACGGACAGTCCTGCCGGGAGGAAGCGGGAGGTGGCGACCCTGCTCCCCCGACCACCGGGCGCCGTGCGGGTAGTCAGTCCTTGAGCCGGGACATGTGGTTTTTCCTTGCGGCGGTGTTCCTCTTCACCCTGGGGAATTCCAGCGATGCCTTCCTCTTGCTCCGGGCCAGGCAGGCCGGAATGAGCCCGGTTCTGCTCCCCGCCCTCTGGGGCGTTTTCCACGTGGTCAAGGCAGTGGTCTCCGTTCCGGGCGGGACCCTTTCTGACCGTTGGGGGAGAAAGAAGACGATACTCCTGGGCTGGGGAATATACGTTCTTGCTTATGCAGGGTTTGCCTTTATGGATAAGACGACCTGGGCATGGCTGCTCTTCCCGTTTTACGGGACCTACTACCTGGTGGAACCCGTGGAAAAGGCCCTGGTGGCCGACCTTTGTGATCCTCGGGCCAGGGGAAGGGCGTACGGGATGTACAACTTCGCGGTGAGCGTGACCATACTCCCCGCGAGCTTGCTCATGGGTTGGTGGTGGGAGGTCCTGGGACCCGGTCGGGCCTTTTTGCCCGGCGCTGGCCTTGCCCTGCTCGCTTCCCTTCTCCTGTTGGGCGTGAGGGAGCGGAAGGACCCGGGCCAAGAGATATAGGTTCCGGGGTGGGATTGGGGGTCCCCGCCATTCAAGTAAAATCTCTTATGAGAGGTACATCGTGGTACTTGAAGAGGCGAGGATCTCAAAGAGATGAGGGGGCGGCAGCAAGAAGTGGCACAGCCCGGGCAGGACATCCTCTGGCCCCTTGTGGAGGCCCTCAACTCCGCGGGCGTGGACTGCATGCACTACCCCTATCCTTCCTACGAGATCGACTTCTCCGTGGGGTTCGCCTTCCGGCGGCTTTCTCCCCTCCTCAACCTTTTCGGGTTCGTCGTGTTCGTCCTTCCCGAAGACGAAGACCCTCTTTTGGCCTTGCCCACCGATCCCATATCGGTGACCGAGTTTCCGAAGAAGACGATATGGAAATACATGGATGATTGGGGATTGAGCGCCCTGGCCCTGGAGAAAGGCCTGGGAGAGGAAGACCTGCGCCGGCTCTTGATGCTCCTTTCCGCGACTTCCCGTGGCCTTAAGCCGGAGTCGGGTCTCAGGATTTACCTGGAGAGGTCCGGCGTGAGGGGGGTCAGGGTGACCAGGGCGCGCGTCGGCGGTGCCCGCGTAAAGGAGGCAGTAAGCTCCCTGCGCGAGAGGAGATTGGCCGCGGCGGAGGGAAATATCATCTCCGGCGGGAAGCTCTCCTGCCTGGAGGAGCTGGGGGACATGGAGGTGGTGGAGCTTGCCGTCTCCCTGCACGGAAAGGGTGAGGGCGAGCATTTCGGACGGATCATCAAGGCGATAGGGCGCAACCTGGCGAAGGGCGGCGAGGCCTCGCGGAGGGCGAAGAACATGCTCTCCCTCGTGGAGAAAAGGCTCGGGATATACGGGATCCTTCACCTTTACGGGACGGTGGAAGGAAATAGAAGTATAGCCGAGAAGGGGAGTGTTGCGGTTTCCGCTCCAGCGGGATCGGGCACGACCTCGGTAGTGCTTCCGGGGGCTGATGTCGACCCAGGTTCAAAGGAGGGGGAAGCGGGAGATCAAACGGGAGGGTCCCACCCACCTCGTGGATCGGCCGGGAAAAGGGTCGGTTTCCGGTCCGATCCATCCGTTTACGAGGCAGGTTTCCCGGCGTCCGTTTCCGCCCCTCGCGGCGGCGAAGGAGACGGTGCGGCGCAAGCGGGGATGAAACGAGGGGATATCCCGGAAAGAGAGCCGGGATTGACCCGAAAAGTGGTAGACGAAGGCCTCTCCGGCAGGGACAAAGGTCCCGAAAGAGAGAGGGACCGTGAATGGGCCACCCGGGTAATGGAGGGTAATTTCAGGGAAGAGACGTGCCTCGAGGCACTGCGTCTGCTGGTGGATAGGGGTGGGATGGAGGCCGTCGAGGCCGTGCGACGCGCTTTCCGCCATCCCCTGCCGGGCGTCAGGGCGGAAGCGTGCAGGGTCGCCCGTATGGTGATGGAGGAAGGAGAGGCAGAGGAAGCGC
>JBBFMI010000211.1:0-3852 GCA_037478635.1 Candidatus Geothermincolales bacterium
TGCCGCGCACCAGGGTCTCGATAGCCAGCAGGAGCCCGATAGCGGCTATGAAGGTGTTGATGCTGGGGGTTCCCCTGAGGGGACGGTAGACGAGCCTCTCCACGATCACCCCCACGATCGCCAGGGCTAACATACACAAGGGAAGGGCCAGCCAGTAGTTGATCCCCATCAACACGGAGAAGATGTACAGAAGATAGGCCCCAACCATGTAGATATGCCCGTGGGCGAAATGGGAGATGTCCAGGATCCCGAAGATGAGGGTAAGGCCCAGGGCCATCATCATGTACTGGCTGCCCAACTGTATGCCGATGATGACCTGGTTTACGAAGAAGGACAACCCGCTATCCCCTTTCTACTGACACGCCGACCGCCGAATTTCCCCTTTGCCACATACATGCGATAAGCGACAGCCATCCAGAAAGCCCGTCCGGTTCAGGAGGAGCCCTCCGACGAGGGCTCCTCCGTCAACCGATGACGATCTACTTAATCACTAAATCGGAAGGGCGGGATGGCGCCTTTAATGGGATTTTCGCCACCCCGCCCTAAAATACTCACTTCTTCCACCACTCGATCATCTCCAGGGGCACGAACTTGCCCCCCTGCACGTAGCTGGCCGTGGCGGGCATGAAGAGCGCCCCGGTGGCCGGGTTTATGCCCGAATACTGCATGGGATACTCCTCCCCGGGGAGGACGGCCACTCCCTCGGCGTTGAAGGCGTCCCGGATGGCCTTGACGTCTTCCACCGTTCCCGCCTTCTCGATAGCCCTGGCCAGGATGTGGAAGGCCGAGTAGTGGATCACCGTCTCCCAGGTGCAACGCCTGCCGAACTTGTCCCGGTACTTCTTGGCGAAGGGAAGGGTGGCCGGGAACTGGCTATCCTCCACCGGCAGGACCCCCACGGCTCCCTCCATCATGTCCATGCCGATGACGTCGGCGATCTCGTCCATCTTGGCCTGGTCTATCACGATGAAGCCGCCCTTGAAGCCCAGGCCGCGGGCCTGCTTCATCACCTGGGCCGTGGGCTGGGAAGGCCCACCCACGAAAAGAACGTCCGGGCCTCCCGCCAGGGCCTTCTGGATGTAGGCGGTGAAGTCGGTCTCGGTGTAGTAGCTGGCTGGGGCCTCCGCCACCACCGTGCCTCCTGCCTTGGTCCAGGCATCCTTGAAATACTTGCCCCACAGCTCGCCGTAGCTCCCGGTGGTCTGCAGGAGCGCCACCTTCTTCCAGCCCCTGCCCATGGCGAACTTTATGAAGTCAGGTATGTAGGAGGCGAAGGGCGGAGGCAGCGTGATCATGTAAGGGTTGGACCTCTGGGCGTACAGGGGGACGCTGGTGTACGCCATGATGAGGAACTCCTCCCCCGCCCTGGTGTTCATGTCCATCAAGGTGTTGATGCACGTCGCATAGGGGCAGAAAACGAACTTGATGCCGTTCTCCAGGACGAAGCGCTCGGCGTTGGTCTTCGCCTTGTCGGGCACCGCCTCGTCGTCGGCGGGATAGAGCTCGAACACGTACTGCTTGCCCCCCACCGTTATGCCGCCCTTGGCGTTTATGTCCTCGATGGCCAGGCTTATCCCGTCCTGGCAGTCCTGGCCGTATTTCGCACCCACGCCGCTCAGGGGAGCGGTCAGACCGATCTTGATCACTCCCTTGCCCTCACCTTCACCGCCGCCACAGGAAGCCAACATCAGGGCGGTTATGGTCATGATGAGGGATATCGCCAGTAATCTCTTGAGTCGCATATCCTGACCCCCTTTCTTGCCCCACTCCACGATCAAACGGACAGGTCTACGGGTAGACTTAACCTATGGCGACCCTGAAGTTCTGATGGATGGGGTGTTTGTCCTGGGACGGATGGGCGAGGATCCAGTGCTTCGAACTTGGTAGGTTCCCGGGTGAGTCCGTGCCGCGAATCCACTACGGTTTCGCCGATGGCTGCCGATCTTGCTATAGGTTTCGCGCATCACCTCCTTCCGGATATATCCATTCCGGAATAACGGTCATGGCTCTCTCAGACTCCTGCGCATTCCCCTACACAGCTCAAGCAAGCTTAACAAGTAATGCAAGTATAGCAAATGGGTTTTTGCCCTTCAATGTCCCCACATCCAAGTGAGCACGGGCGGGACTCACCTCCCCGCATCCAGCCTTTCCAGCAACCTCTAAAAGTATTATTCCCCGAAATCCACGAGTATCCTTCATGGGCGATAACCATTGCGCTCGTCACCTGGAAAAGGTGGCATTATCTGGCCACCGCCGAAAGATCTGCGCCAGGAATCAAAAACGGGAATCATCCAGGCGAAATTCATCCCGGTTCCAAGGACGATGCCGAAAGGCCTGCGCCAAGAACCGAAAATGGGAGCGACCGGGAAGTCCAGGGCGCTTCAATCCAGGGATTCCATGTGGAACTTCCCCTCCTGGTAATAGAGCCGGTACGCCTCTCCCTGGGGCTCCGCCTTAAAATCACCCTCTATGACGCCAGCCCGGGTGCACCTGCCCCTCATGAGGATGATCACGGGTATTTTACCGGGAACGCTGCCCAACTTTATCCCCGCGGCCACTTGCGCCTCGAAAGAACCGTCCTCCCCGTAACTCCAGCGCCCTCCCTCCAGGGTGAAGACGCTCTCGTACGTGGATGGGACCCTCACGCTGCCGCCGGGCAGGAGGTAAAGCCTACAGTTCTCGATACCCAGAAGGGAGCCTTCCATCTTGAGGGACCAGCTCCCGGAAAGGTCGCCCCCTTCGCCCGTAACCCCGGGAACGCTTTCGTTCATGTCGAGCTCGGGAAACTCGATAACGTAGCGGGGTGCGCCTCCGGCACCCTGCTCCACCCTCACCTGGACCCCGGAACTCCCGGAACCTCTCTGCCCAGGGCTTTCGCCGGGAGATCCCTGTTCCCCCACTGCTCCCCCGGGGAAATCGCCCTTTTCCGGCGGGTTGCCCGCCGTCACCGGCCGGGCGGTGATGGCCTCGGGAGCCGGGCGGGGCAAAAAGAGCAGAAGCAGGATGGCCAGGAGCAAGGCGGAACAGAACGCCAGGAACAATGCCCTTTTCGAATGACGGCGAAACCTCCGCGATCTGAACCTCAGCCCCATGATCCTCGGCAATGGCAAAAGACGAACAACCCCGGACAAGAGCCCGACCCGAAAAGCCGCCCTTGCCCTTCAAGCCTATCATACCCGTCGCTGTTGTCCCCGTGAAAACGGACTCAGCATTTTCGCTTGAACGATAGCGGTTCCCCGGTTCACAAAAGGGCCTACAATAATGCCATGAGGAAAGAGGAGTTTGAAACGCTGTTCAGGGTAGAGGATCGCCACTGGTGGTACCGGGGGACCAGGAGGTTTTTCCTGGAACTCATTGCCACCCACTGTCCCCGGGAGGCTTCGGGCAGGGTCCTGGATGCCGGGTGCGGCACGGGAGGGTTCCTCGTCCTTTTGAAAGAACGTTTTCGTCCCGAGGAGGCAGTGGGCCTGGACCTGTGCCTCGACGCCCTGCGCCTGGGAGCGAGCAGGGGGCTGCTTGACCTGTGTGCCGCTTCCCTGGAAGATATTCCCTTTCCAGACGGGTATTTCACCCTGGTGACCTGCCTGGACGTCCTCTACCACCGGGAGGTAAGGGACGAAGGACGGGCCTTGCGGGAGATGTGGAGGGTGCTGGAGCCCGGAGGATTCCTGCTCCTCAACCTCCCCGCCTTCGATATCCTGCGAGGAAGCCACGACCTCGCCGTCCACGGGGCACGTCGTTACCGTAGGGGCTCGCTGCTCCCCAGGCTCGAGGGGGCGGGCTTCAAGGTGGTGAGGGCGACCCATTTCAACTTTTTCCTGTTCCCGGCGTTGGTCGCATACCGCCTTGCCA
>JBBFMI010000212.1:0-3839 GCA_037478635.1 Candidatus Geothermincolales bacterium
GGGAGATCAAGTAAACCCTTATCATCGGGGGTTTCCGGCATTTCTGAGCGACTCCAGCGCTGACTGCACCGAACCTTTTTCCTTGGCAATCCTTTCCATGAGCCAGGCGAGGTCGTCCATGCCCTCCAGCTGGTTCTCGCCCATGTAGCGTTGCAGGTTTTCCAGGGCGGAGAGCACCGTTTGCAGTCCCGACAAGCTCTCCTCCAGGGCGGGGATGATCCGTTGGAACAGGCCTGAACGTTCGTTCCGGTCCTGCCGCTCTGCGTTCTCCAGCTCCTTCTTGACCGCGTAGTTACCGTTGTCCACCGCCTGGAAGCCTCTCCTCAGGGAAAGGAGGATATCGGACGCCATGGCGTCCGGCTCTCTTATCTCCTCGATCTTCCTCACCAGCTCGAGGTCCGATTCGTGCACCTGGCCCAGGTCCGATGCGGCTTTCCTGGCGCTTTCCAGGTCGGAGAAGCCCGATTCTAGGTAAGCCGCGAGGTTTCTCGAGGCGGAGGTGGCCGTTGCGCTGTCTTCAAACCTTTCCCTCACGATGGATATGACCTGGTCGGAGAAGGCCTGCATCTGCTCCGCTTCCCTGCACCCGCCGAAGAGAAGTAAGAACGACATGGCCAGGACAAGGGATATAGAGAAAATCCCCTTCCCCATGCAAGATGGCCGTTTCCGGTGCCTCAAGGCGCCTCCTCCGGTGGAATCGTGTTCCATCGAGCGTTACATCGACCCCGCGGCCGCAATGGCCCCGGCTTCGAGAGCCAGGATGGCGTTTCCAATTTATCTGCGCGTAAGGGAACCGCGCAAGCCGGGACCTGGGTGGAGGGCTCGACGGCAGGGGGAGGGAACGGATGGCCTATGGATGGGAACGGGAGCGACCTCCGGAGCCGCCGCAAGTCCTGGACGGGCAGATCGGATGGGGGAAGGGATGGGGCACGGGACGCGGGGAGAGGATATGGGACACGGGCTTCCAGGCCAGGGTGAGAACCGGGCGAGTGGCCTTTCGGGGATGGCGGAGGGGAAAAAATCGGGCTTGGTTTCGATTACGGTCCAGGAAAACCGGGGTGCATGGGAGAACGCTGGGAGGAAAACGCGCGGGCCAGGTATCCCTGGGCCATCAACCCTTCAACGCGCGGATCTTCTCCGCCACTTGGGCGCCCACGTCCTTTCCGGAGAAAAAGGACACCGATTTCTCTATCTTTTCCGCCAGCTGTGGCAGGTGCGCGGCGGTTATGGTATCGGGGGTGAGCCCCAGCATCTCGCAGTTTTTCTTAATGGTGGCCTTGGCGATGAAGTCTCCCACCGCGTCCGAGAGGATTTTCTCTATGTCCTGGGCTAACTTGTTGGCCAATTTACCTCCTCGCTACGTACCCATCCGCGTCAAAGTTGGCCCCGTCCCGGAATAAATCATTATCTTTATCGTTAGCTCTGTCCAGAAACTTTACCTTCTTCCCGGAAATACATCGGGTTTTTCTGCCCTTGGTGGTCGGACAGGTTCCCGGCGGGCTTATAATCAATGGAGTCGGCGAGGATGGCGTAAAGAGCGGGCAGGCGGGGATGTCGGAGAAGAGGGTATACGGATACCGAGGCCGTGCGCTGGTGGTGGACCTGTCCTCCCACGGGCACTGGGTGGAGAGGCTGGACCTGGCCGATCTCGTCGCCCTTGTCGGGGGTTTCGGGGTGAACAAGCTCCTCTTCCGGAAGTTTTTCGAGGCGGGATCCTCGCCCCTTGATCCCGGGAATCCCCTGGTACTGGGCGCGGGTCCCCTGGTGGGATTTCCTGTGCCGGGAGCCTGCCGGGCCATGGCTGACTGCAGGCTCCCGGCCAGCGGCGCCCTTTCGTCGTGCAGTTGCAGCATGGGACTGGGCCTCGCCCTGAGAAGGGCGGGTTTCGACCACCTGGTCATCCTGGGCCGGGCCCCGGCTCTTTCTGTCCTACTGGTGGAAGGCCAGGCAAGGGTGGATCTGTTGCCCGCCTCCGGATTGGCCGGCAGGGGCACGGTGGAGACCAATGCGGCCCTGCGCCGTTCTTTTCCCCGCTCCTCGGTGCTCTGCGCTGGACCGGCGGGGGAGAACCTGGTCCATACCTCCATCTGCATGGTGGACGGATGCTCCACCCTGGGCAGGGGAGGGCTGGGCGCGGTTTTGGGCTCCAAGAACCTAAAGGCCATATGCGTCTCGGGGGAAGAAAGCCCCGAGGCCTTCGACGAGAGAGCCCTCCGCGGGGAGCTCGAAGGACTGGCGGAAAGGCGCCGGAGATGGCCCCTTGCCGACGCCACCCGCAGGCTCGGGATGATGGTCGCCTGGCCCCTTTATTTCCGCCAGCTGGGCAATCTCGCACCCTCCGAGGAAGAAAGGGAAGATCTCTTTCAGGCGTTCGGCCCCGAGGCTTACTTGGCGCTCAAGTCGAGGAGGATCGCCTGCCCCCGTTGCTTTCTTCCCGACAAGGACGAGCTGATGCTTCCTGGCCGTGACGTGAGGGTCCGTTCCACGTCCTTCTTGAACTCGGCCATCCTCGGGTGCTTGTCGGGCTTCCGGAAGGCGGAGGACGCCGCCTGGGCACTTCACCGCCTGGATGACCTGGGGCTCGATTTCATGGCCATCTCGGCCCAGGCCCTCTTCCTCTGGGAGATGGGGAAGGACGGCCTGGTGAGCACGGGCGAGGTGGAAGGACTTCCCCTGGGGGACCGGGCGGAGCTACTCCTTGAGCTGGCGGAGCGGGTGGCCTGGAGGAGGGGGAGGATAGGAGAGGCCTTCTCGCGGGGCTGGAGGGGGGTGAAAGAGCTCTTCGGGGAGGAGGTGGAGCGGCGGGTCCCTTTGGTCAGGGACACGGAGTGCATTTACGACCCGAGGATCAGCGGATTGGGCACCATGGAGTTCGAGCAGCTGCTAAGTCCCCGGGGGCCTGCCTCCGCCAGCGGTGGCTCCCCCACCTACATTCCCGGGATGGAGAGGGATAGGATGAGGCGGCTGACGGAGAGGATGGGGGCGGACGCCGGGGCCCTGGAGCGCATTTTCCCGGAACCCGGAGGTTTCAACGTGGGAAGGCTCACCCGCTACGCCGAGGATTGGTTCTCCCTTTTCAGCTCCCTCGGCCTTTGCAACCGGCACCAGATCAACCGCCTCTACCACGTCGAGCTGCTGACCCGCCTGTACCGGTCGGTTACCGGGGAAAGGATGGACACGGGTGAGCTGCTGGAATCGGCCTCTCGAGCATGGGGCCTTTACCGTGACCTGAACGATGCTCTCGGAAGGGGGAAACAGGCTGACCGGGTGCCGGAAGCCTGGTTCGGGGGAGGGCCGTGGTTCGCGAGGGGACTGCCGGTATTGGATTATTACGGCCGGGAGCTTTCCCGGGAGGATGTGGAGAGACTGTTGCTCGACTACTACGAGGAGAGGTCCCGTCCGCGCCTTTCATCCATGGAAGCGAGGAACGATTTCCCCATTGGCGGCGAGGAGAGGTGATGACGGTGCATCGCCGTTTCATGGAGCTGGCGTTGGAGGAGGCCCGCTGGGCCGCCGAGAAGGGGGAGGTTCCCGTGGGTGCGGTCCTGGTGCTGGGCGAGAAAGTTATAGGCAGGGGGCACAACCTGCGCGAGTCCCTGGGGGACCCCCTGGCCCACGCCGAGTTGATCGCCTTGAGGGAGGGGGCGAGGGAGCTGGGATGCTGGAGGCTCGAGGGATCCACCATGTACGTGACCCTGGAGCCTTGCCCCATGTGCGCCGGGGCTCTGGTGCTGGCCAGGGTGAGCAGGCTGGTCTTCGGGGCCCGGGACCTGGTGATGGGCGCGGCGGGAAGCCGTTACAACCTGGTGCAGGACGAAAACCTCCCTCACCGGCTGGAG
>JBBFMI010000213.1:0-3809 GCA_037478635.1 Candidatus Geothermincolales bacterium
GCCCGGTCGAGGAGGTCGCCGAGGAGGCCCCGGCCGAAGTGCCGTTGCACGAGGAGAAGAGATTGACGCCCGAAGTGGCCGCCGAGCTCATCCGGGAAGGGAAGTGGAGGGACCTGGTGGAGCAGGGCTCCGCCTCCGCCATGGCGCTCGTGAGACTGGTGGAGAAAGGCGGTCCCATGGCTGAGAAAGCATCCGTGATCCTGTCCAAGATGGGAGAGGATGCCGTCGAAGGCCTGCTCGAGGCCCTTGACCTGGGAGTGGACAGGGGCTTGGTGGAACCCATCCTCCGTTCGCTGGGCTGGAGGTCACTGGAGGACGAAGCCTATGCCAGGCAACTGGTGCATCAAGGAAAATGGGAAGAGGCCGCCAAGCTTGGCTCGCCAGCGGTGAGGCCTCTCGTGGAGATGTTAGAAAGCGGGGAGCCGGATAAACGGGAAAGGGCAGCGTATTTGCTGGGTCTTATCGGTTCTTCCAGGGCTTCCATCTCCCTGCAGAGGTTACTCAAGGAGGACCCTGTGCCTTCCGTGCGGAAGAGGGCCGCTTGGTCCCTGGGGAGATTGAGGGACAGGGGCTCCCTCGTGGCATTGGTGGAGGCGTTGAGGGATTCGAGTGACCAGGTTCGTAGGGTTGTTGCCCAGGCCCTCGAGAGGAAGGGCTGGACACCGAGCTCTATTCGGGAGAAAGCGCTGTTCCTTGTCGCGACCCATCAGTGGGGTGCACTGGTGGCGTTGGGCGAGGAAGCCGTGGAGACTGTCAGGGAGATGGCCGATGACAGGGAGCCGGAGGTCAGGGAGAACCTGGATTGGGTGATAAAGCGGTTGCAAGGGGATTAGGATCGAGGAGGCGTGGATAGCTTATCGGGTCAACCTTGGCTCTCGGACAGTCGGGTCGGAGGCATGATGGAGGTCAAGGAAGCCATCAGGACGAGGAGAAGCATAAGGAAGTTCCTCGAAAAACAGGTGGGGGAGGCAGAATTGAGGGAAGTCCTGGAGGCGGCCCGCTGGGCACCCTCCGGTCTCAACAACCAGCCTTGGAAACTGGTCGTGGTCAGGGATAGGGGTAAGGCGGGCGAACTCGCGGAGTGCACGAAGTATTCTTCCATCGTGAGAAACGCTCCCGTTCTGATCTGCGTATTCCTCGATCATTCAGAATCCTATGACCGGGACAAGGACCTGATGGCTATGGGAGCACTGATGCAGAACATGCTGCTTGCCGCCCATTCGCTGGGACTGGGGGCCGTGTGGTTGGGGGAGATCCTCAGGGAGAAGGAAAAAGTCAGGGAGATCCTACGAGTTCCACCTGGCCACGAGCTGACGGGGGTGGTGGCCATGGGCTGGCCGGCGGAAAGAAAGGAGCGTGGAGAGAGGAAGCCCCTGGATGAAATCGTATTGCATTATTATTAAGTCGAGATGGTAGGAATTGGGGAGCGAAATAGCGGGGGAAAAAGGGAGATACAAGGCTGCCGGAAAAGATCATCGTTTTTGCTGGCCTCCTGGTTTCTCGCGGCAAGAAGACTCGCCCTGCTAACCACCCCACGTCTTGTAGCTCGTTTAAGAGGCGGTGATGTCTATAAAAGGAATTCGTCGTCCGGGGGAAAACTAATTTTTTGAGGGACAGAGGGTTTGGCAGCCGGGATAGCAGCCCACAAAGTCAACCTGGAGGAAAGGGAATGGAAGTGAAAGAGGCCTTAGGGCTTTACCGCGAGGTCTTGAGGGCGTTCTCGGACGGATTCTCCCCCGTCAGGGCACTGGAGAGTGTGGCGAATCACTTGGGGGCGGATAAGGCAGTCCTTTTCGTGGTGAAGCGGGGATCGAGCTTCATGGAGCCGAGGATCGTCCTGGGCATGGAAAGGGACGAGCTGGAGGGGGTCCTTCTGCCCTTAAGACACCAGGCCTCGGGGGCTCATCGGAGATACCTGGCGCTTTCCAGGGAATTTCTCCTCCAGTTCGGCATGGATGAGCTGGGAATCGGCGATAGATCCGTCGTGCTTCTACCCATACCCTCGCCAACGTCCCCCCGCGGGGCAGCGGTGTTCTCGTTCCCGCCGGGAACCGATGTTCCCGAGCAGAACTCGCCTCGCTGGGCGGCGGCTGCGGCGGTTTTGGAGAAACTGGAGGATCTGCTGGAGGCGGGAGACGGTGGCAGGGCGGGAGAAGGGGCCTCTGCGGCCATGGAGGTGGGTTTGCTTTCCCAATACATCATGGAGAGGGGCGACCTGGCCCAAGCCTCTTCCCTGTGCTTGGACTTGTTGGTCAAACTTCTCAACATGGACGGGGGAAGCATATACCGGATCGCCTGGAGGGGCGAGGAACCGGCTCCGGTCCCCGTTTCCGCCAGGGGGTGGATGGGCACGGGGGAGATAATCACCAAACTGCTGGAGATGGGCTTGATAGATACCCTCCGCTCCCTGGGTGAGGCGGGGGAAAGGGAGACTTGGCTCGATGCGGCGAAGGTAGCCAATTATTTCCCCGACATCCGACCTTACTTTCATACCTTCCAGATAAGGTCTTTTCTGCTCTCGCCCCTCTTCGGTGGAGAGAGACTCACGGGTTTCATCGCCCTTTTCGGCAAGTCCTACGCGTCCATAGAGGGAGGGGATGCGGAGCTCCTCATGGAGCTTGCGGGGAAACTGGGAGCTTGTTTCGGCAGGTTGGCGGGAGAAAAGCAGGAAACCATCACCGTTTCACCGGAAAAGGCATTGGATTTCGAGGAATTGTGCGAGGAGCTGACCGGCCTTTCCGAAATGGCAAGAAGTCCCAGGGAATTCTTGTCGGGCGCCCTCAGGGCCATGGCCATCGGGTTTGGATCGCCCATGGCCTTCTCGCTTTTCAAGGTAGTCACCGCGGGCGAGGAATACTTCCAGTGGTATTCGGAAGGCGTGTACGGGGGAGAGACGGTATTCCGCCCCGGTCCCGAACTGTCCCGCATCGTCCTCGATCTGGAGAGGATGTCGGTGATAAGGCCCGACAGTCGCGTCATGGGCGAGATGCCGGGTGGCGAACAGGCAAGGGAAGAGGGGATGGTCCTCCTCTTGGTCCCGACCAGGAGCAAGGAGGGAGGCCTTCTGCACGGTTTCTACTTTCCCCGCAAGAGGAAGCTGAACCGCAGGCAACTTTCCTCCCTTGGTTCGGCAGGGGCCCTGGTGGCGGTCCTGGCCATGGGCGTAAGGGAGAGGAGAAGGGCGGATGGTTACCGCCGTTCCCTGGAGATACTGACCGACCTGGAAGGGGAGATGACTTCCCACCAGGATATACGCAGGATACTCAAGATGTTGGCCCGGGGTGGAAGAGAACTCCTTGCGTGTGAAAAGGTCAGTATCCTGACCTATGACGAAGAAGGCTTGTTCCACGGGGCAGTCGACACGGGCAACAATCCCATATTTCAAGAAGGTCATGCCCACGCTGGTCAGGAGAGGTCGCTGCCGGACAACACGATAAAGCTCCTGCAAATGGGCGTGCTGGACCGACCCGAGATGATAGATGGAGAGGACCAGGATGGATCTACCCTGGCCGTGCCCCTGGTGGGGAGAAGGGGTGCCTTCGGTAATATGGTCTTCCATCGGGGCAAGGGCCGACCTTTCGACGAGTTTGAAAGGAGACTTGCCCATTTCCTAGCGGGACAGGCGGCGGCGATAATAGAATCCGGGCTGGAGGAAAGGGAGCTCCTACAACTCGTTGAAGAATACAGGGGCCTTTCCGGTTTCCTCGAAAAGACAGCCTCCTCGGAGCTCCATAGCTTGCTCGAGGGGTTCTACCGGCAACTCGAGGAATCGACGGGCATCGATTTCCTGCTTTTCTCGCTATCCGGGG
>JBBFMI010000214.1:0-3806 GCA_037478635.1 Candidatus Geothermincolales bacterium
GTTAGCCGCGACTCAGGGCGGCGCAGGCCTTCAGCGAACCCGTTCCGCCATCCCGCCGCCGGCGAAAAGTCCCCGCTTTCCCGCCTGTCCCGATCACCGCTAGCCCCCTTTCGCCTTCGTCAAAAAGTGCTCCGCGAGGGAGGAGCCCCGTGGGCTAGGGCCTACCGTTTCGTCGCCCGTCCCCCCATCACCTATCATGCCTCCCGTGGGTCGAAAGTCCCGGGCGGGTAAGGCCGATTGACACCCGGGATAGCCGGACCTGGTGTCCGCCTCGGACCACCCTAATGTCGGGACCCCGCCTGGACGATAAAGGTAAAAAACGAAGGGGAACGTCGGTCATGGAGGGCGCTCTTCATCCCGGGAACCCGGAAGGGGAAAGCGGAGGCGGGCTTTCCGGCGTGAACAGGAGGGCGGTGGAATTCCTCATCTCCCTGAACGCCGCCCTCATCAACATCCGCATGTATCCCTCCACCAGCGAGATGATCGCGAGCTCGGTGGAGTCCGCCTACCGCAGGCTCGAGGCCATCCTGGAAAGTGGGGAAGAGCTGACCCTGGGAGAAGCCGAGAACCTCCTCCTGGTCAACGGCGAAAGGCTTCCGGAAAAGGACCAGGCCCGACCGCCCGTCCTCTCCTTCCTGGAAAACCTGCGACGCCGGGACATATACAGCATCACCTTCGCCCCGGGGATCGGGGCCTCCGAGTTCCGGAGCTTCCTGGAAGCCCTTTCCATGGATCCCGAGGAGCTCAAGAGGGCCGGCGGGCTGGAGGCGGAGATATCGCGCCGGGGATGCGCTCACCTGCTGGTGAACGAGAAGCGTTTCATCCCCGTGAGCGACGAGGAGACGGTGACCCAGAGGGAGGAGCCGGTGGTCTCGGAAGAGGCCAGGCTCCGCGAGGAAGAGCTGAAACGCCTGGCGGAGAAGCTGAAGGACGAGAGGTTCATCTCTTACCTGACGGGAAAGACGGAGAAGGAGAGGGTGAGCGGGGAGGTCATCGGGGACATACTGGCAAACCCGCCGAGGTTCGGCATGCTCCTGCGCCAGGTGGTCAGGGAGACGGTGGTGGAACACGAGGACCCCGTCGAATCCCTCGCCGTCATAAGGACCGCGCTCGAAAGGGCCGCCACCCTCCTGCTCGAGCTGGAAGACCAGGACTTGAGAGATATGGACGCCGAGGAGGTGGGCCGGGCGGTGGCCTTCCTGGAGCCCTCCGAGCTCAAGGAATACCTCCTGGGCGAGGAGTCCGACCTGCTCAAGGAGCTGCGGGTAAGGACCCACGTCTTCCAGTGCATGCGGGAAAACAAGGTGCTCGACCTCCTCGAGAGCGTCATCCGCGAACACGAGGCACTGGAGAGGCTGGTAGAGGAGGACGCGGAAGGGTTGACGGAAGCCGAGAGGGAGAGGTTCGAGAAGCTCTCGGCCCTGATAGACGAGATCTACACCTTCTCGGTGGGCAAACCATGGGAGGGAAAGGTAAGCGACCGCATCTTCCAGGCCGACATGTGGAAGAAGATCGTGGAAGGAAAGGAGCGAAGCGGGAGCGCTGGAGCCAGCACCCTGGTGTACCAGATCAGCAGCCTCCTCGTGAGCGAGGGCCTGGCCCTGGACGTGGACGAGCTGGCGCGGGACCTATCCATATCCGAGAACATCCCGCGGTTGCTGAGGAAACTCTACCGGGCGCGGCGGCCGGAGACCGTCCTCCGGCTCATCGAGGGACTCCTCGACAACCTGGACGACATGAGCCCCGAGATAAGGCTGCGCACCGCCGAGACCCTCAAGAACATCCCGGACGCCCTGGAGCTGAGCCGGCGGCTGTCCGAGTTCCCCGTGGCTCACGAGATGAAGGACCGGCTCCTCCAGAGGCTGGAAAAGGAGAGGGAGCTCAACGAGATATACGAGAGCGTGGCCGCCTGCCTGGTGGGCCTGGCCCAGGCCTTCGTGCTGGCCCAGGAGTTCGACCCGGCGGCGGAGATCATCGACACCTTCTGGAAACACCACGGTGCGGATTCGGGCCGGAAACCGGAGCAGCGGCGCATAGCCCTGGAGGCCATAGCCACCGTGGCGTCGGAGCCAGTCCTCGACTTCCTGGCGGAGGTGTTGCGGGAGGGGGACGTGCAGACCATCCAGCAGGTGGCGGAGCTGCTGATCCGCTTCGAGGAGAGATCCATCCAACCCCTCATCAAGGTGCTCAAGGACAGCGACGACCTGCTGGTGCGCCGGGTGACCTTCGAAGCCCTGGAGAACATCGGGAAAGAGGCTATCCTGGCCCTCATCAACGACCTGGAGAAGCACAATCCCTGGCATATGTACCGTAACATCATCTCCATCCTGGCCGAGATCGGGAACCGCTCCATAATCCAATCCCTGTCCCGGTTCCTGCGGCACCAGAACCCGGAGGTCAGGAGGGAGACGGTGAGGGCGCTGGCGAAGATAAAGAGCCCGGAAACGGTGAACCTCCTGGTGGAAGCCCTGGAAGACCGGGACGAGATGGTGCAGAAGGAGGCATGCCTGGGCCTGGGAGCGATGAGGGACGTCTCCACCGTTCCCAACCTCATCGAGGTGGTCAGGCCACCCCGCAGCTTCCGGCGGGAGAAGAGGAGGACCGCGGCGGTGAGGTGCGCCGCCCTGTGGGCCCTGGGGGAGATCGGGGACCGGTCCGCCATCCCCTACTGCCGGCACTTCCTGGACCGCCGTTTCTGGACGCCGCTGTTCGGGAAAAAGAGGGTGGAGATCAAGGTGGCGGCCGCGAAGGCCCTGGGCTCCATCGGAGGGGAAGAGAGCCTGAGGATCCTCAAGGCCCACGCCCGGGACCGTCACCCCGAGGTCCGTTTCGCCATCTCCCAATCCTTAAGGAAGATAAGCGCCGGTGCCGCCGCCCTCACCGGCTGATCCCCCTGGAACCTGCCCCCAAGGGGCTCCCGGCGGCAAGGCCTTGGGGGGCGAAGGCCCTCCTGCCGGTCCGTGAGGCCGCGCCCCGCCACCCGAGCCATTTCACCGATGCGGGTAACCACGCGCGCTTCTTTCCGAAAAGCTGCCCATGCCACCGGCCTTGAAGGGTACCCGGTGGCCCGCCGTCGCGGATGTCGATTCCCCTCTTCCCGGAGAGCTTCTCGGGCACCGCGATGCCCACCAGGATACTGATGATCAGTTGCGGATGCCGATCTCCTTTTCCCGGAGAGCCTTCCCCGTCACCCACGGGATCCCGCCCCGGACCGGGAAAAGGGAAGCCCGAGGCGCGACGAGGCCGCGAGGGCGCTTCCGGCCATCCCTTTCCACCGGTAGTCACGCAAGGGGGAACCGCGAGAAGGAAGCCGGAGGACCAGGGCCGGGTCACCCACGTAAGCCGGGCTTGAGGATGCTGGCTGCCGGAAGGCCGCGACGCGGGGCTAAGGCCGGGTCCCCTTCACCTCTATCCAGGGGCCTTTCCTGGAGGCCGAAACGCCGGTATGGAGCCAGCCGCCCTCCCACCTGCGGAACGTCTCCTCCAGGTCGTTCCAGAACCCCGGGAAAACGGAGGGCCCTCTCAGGAGGACTTCCCCTTCCCTCCCCCCCGCCAGGCGCACCCGGTTGCCTGGGAGGACGATCCCCCCCTTCCCGGAACGGGCGTTGCGGGAGCGGGCCGGAAGACCTGACGGGCTAACCCGCACGGCCAGGGCGGAACAGCTCCCTTCCAGGTCGTAGACGTGAACGAAACGGCGGGGGGGAACGGGCAGGGGCAGGGCAACCGCGCCCCCTTCCCCCGCCTCCTCCCGCGCCGGCACCTCGCTTCCCAGGTTAACCCATCCATCCAGGGCGAGGTCCCCAAGG
>JBBFMI010000215.1:0-3774 GCA_037478635.1 Candidatus Geothermincolales bacterium
GAGTCGCGGCTAACCGCCTGGCGTCCCGCGCCATGCGGGAAGCGGGATCTTATCCCAGGAAAGCCGCCGCGCAACCCCTTAGGTATAGCGCCGCGTCGGTTTATAATCCAACTGGGAAAACCGGGGCGCGGAGGACCGGGCGAGGATAGGATGGGCCAGGGCCTTTGGGGCCTTGGTTTTAGGAAGATACGGGCGCGGCGCCGGGAGGATTACCGGAAGGAACTCGAGGGCGGCCCAGATTATCAGATAGTGCCGGACCTCGCGCAGTTTGGAGTTGCAGGATCGTCATCTAAGGGTGATGAAGGGGGCGGAATTGAAAGTAGTGAGGATTCACGAAAACGAAACCGGGGCCCTGCAAGAGGCCATTTCGGTCCTGGAGCGGGACGGATTGGTGGTGGTGCCCACCGACACCGTGTACGGTGTGGCGGCCAGGGCGGATTCAGCCGCGGGCGTGGCCCGCATCTTCGAGGCCAAGGGCAGGGATTGGGAGAAGGCCATAGTGGTGATGGTGCACGATGCCGAGGAGGCGGTGGGTCTGGTCGAGGAGGAGGCCGTCCCGGCCCTGAGGAAGCTGTCAGTCCTGTGGCCGGGCCCTCTCACCTTGGTCCTCCCCGCCCGGGAGGGCGAGGTGAAAAGGATCGTTGCCCCCTTGGTGCCCACCATCGGCATAAGGATCCCCGACCACCCGTTCCTCCTGTCCTTGCTCCGGGCCGCCGGTCCCCTGGCGGTAACCAGCGCCAACCTCTCGGGCAGGCCAGCTCCCGCTTCCTTGGAAGAGATGGACGGGGAGTTCCTCCAGCGGGTGGACCTGGTCCTGGACGGTGGACCGTGCCGCTCCGGGGTCCCCTCCACCGTGGCGGAGATAAGGGGCGGCGAAGTGGTGGTACTCAGGGTCGGCGAGATCAGCGGAGAGAGGTTGATGGAGCTCCTGGATGATTCCTGAAGGCTGTGGAGCAGGCGTTTTCAGGGGTGCAGGTCCCAGGAGAGCGGCCCTTCCCGGTGACGGAACCAGGCGGTGGTCCAGGCTTTGAAGATCGTTTTCCTCTGTACCGGCAACATTTGTAGAAGCCCCATGGCGGAGGCCTTTTTCCGGGCACGCCTGGAGGAGGGATATCCTCACCTGGCCGACGAGGTTGAGGCGGTGTCGGCGGGGATAGCCGCCATGGAGGGGAGCCCCGCTTCCTCCCACGCCATAAGGGCCATGGACATATGGGGCGTAGACCTGGAAAGGCACAGGGCGAGGCCGTTCACCCTCCAACTGGCCCGGGAAGCGGACCTGGTGGTGGCGATGGCCAGGGAACACCTCCTGGCCCTGGAGAGGATATACCCGCAGGCCCTCGAGAAGGCCACCACCCTCAGGTCCTTTTCCGTCTACCGGGATACCATCGTGGAACTGCTGGGAAGGGAGACCGCTACCACCATAGGGGAAGTAATCGAGCGGCTGCGAAGGGCGATGGAGATAATGGCCTATACTGCACCGGAGGCGGGTTTCGCGGCCGAAATGTCGAAAGCGTCCTCTGATATAATTGACCCCATCGGTGGATCCTTCAGCACGTACCTCGATGTGGCGGAGCAGATAGTCAACTCCGTCGAGGATCTTATCCTTTGCCTTTTCGGGGATCCGCTGCACCTGAAAGTCGAATAGGGCCATCGTCGTGCCCTGGGAGACCCGTCGTCCCGGACGGATGATCTATGCCCCGGGCGGATGGATAGGATGCGGCCGAGGACGGCTATAGCAGGATTTCCGCGGACGGGAGGAAGGTGAGGTTGGCCATGCGGGTGGCCGTGGGTTGCGATCACGCAGGTTACTCGCTCAAGGGCTTGGTGGTGGATTTTCTCAAGGAGAAAGGGCACGAGGTCGTCGACGAGGGCACCTTCTCCGACGAGTCCTGCGACTACCCAGATTTCGCCCTCCGGGTCGCCACCAAGGTCGCCCGCGGCGAGGTCGATCGCGGGATATTGATATGCGCCACCGGGACCGGGATGGCCATGGTCGCCAACAAGGTCCCCGGCGTGCGGGCGGCGGTAGCCAACGACATATACACGGCCCGGTATTCCCGCCTCCACAACGACGCCAACGTGCTGGCCATGGGCGCGAGGATCATAGGCCCGGGACTCGCGCTGGCGGTGCTCGAGACCTGGATGGGAACGGAGTTCGAGGGGGGGAGGCACGAGAGGCGCCTGGAGAAGATGTCCTGCATCGAGAGGGGAGAGAGGGATGGAGGTATTTGAGGAGCTGGAACGGGTGGACCCCGAGATAGCCTCCGTCCTCAAGAAAGAGCTGGAACGGGAGAGGAGGAAGATAGAGCTCATCGCCTCGGAGAACTTCACCTCCCGGGCGGTGCTCCTGGCCACCGGGAGCGTGCTCACCAACAAGTACGCCGAGGGTTATCCCGGCAGGCGTTACTACGGGGGGTGCGAGCACGTCGACGAGGCGGAGGAGCTCGCCATCCGCAGGGCGAAAGAACTCTTCGGTGCCGAGCACGCCAACGTTCAGCCCCATGCCGGCGCCCAGGCGAATATGGCGGTCTATTTCGCGGCGCTCAGGCCGGGGGACACCATCCTGGGGATGGACATCAGGCACGGGGGACACCTGACCCACGGGGCGCCCGCCAATTTCTCCGGCGTCTTCTACCGCCCCTGCTATTACGGGGTGAACCGGGAGACCGAGAGGCTGGATTACGACGAGATCCTCAAGATCGCCAGGGACTGTCGCCCGAGGTTGATAGTGGCGGGCGCCAGCGCCTATCCCCGGGACATCGATTTCGGGGCCTTCCGGAGGATCGCCGACGAGGTGGGCGCCTATCTCATGGTGGACATGGCCCACTTCGCGGGCCTGGTGGCGGCGGGGGTGCACAGCGACCCGGTTCCCCACGCCGAGTTCGTCACCAGCACTACCCACAAGACGTTGAGAGGTCCGCGGGGCGGTTTCATCCTGTGCCGGAAGGAGTTCGCCGGGGCCGTGGACCACGCCGTCTTCCCGGGAATCCAGGGAGGACCCCTCATGCACGTTATCGCGGCCAAGGCGGTGGCCTTCAAGGAGGCCTCCACCCCGCAGTTCAAGGATTACCAGCGGCGGGTGGTGGAGAACGCCAGGGTCCTGGCCGATGCCCTGGCGGAAAGGGGTTTTCGCCTGGTCTCCGGCGGCACCGATACCCACCTTATGCTCCTGGACCTGCGCCCGAGGGGGCTCACCGGGAAGCAGGTGGAGGAGGCGCTCGACGGCGTCCTCATCACCGCCAACAAGAACTCGATCCCCTTCGACCCCCTCCCCCCCACCATCACCAGTGGGCTCAGGCTGGGAACGCCGGCGGTGACCACCCGCGGGATGGGAAGGGAGGAGATGGTGGAGATCGCCGACATCATCGCCCTGGTGGTGGATAACCTGGGCAGCGAGGCGGCCATGAAGGAGGCCCGGCGGCGGGTGGAGGAACTGATCTCCGGTTTTCCCCTCTATCCCGGCCTGTGAACGGGCCTGGGCCGGATGGGCCGGCGGGTTTTCACGCCCCGCTCGCGGGAGGGAGCTGGACGGGGCGGTGACGGTCGGATGGCCCGGGGGAAGGACGGGAGCCCCGTACGAGGGGACCCCATGGCACCTGGAGACCCCATGGCACCTGGAGGGAACTGGGAGAGGCCCAGCTGGGACGAGTATTTCATGGCCATCGCCCGGCAAGTGGCGACCCGCTCCACCTGCCTGAGGCGAAGGGTGGGCTGCGTCATCGTGCTGGAGAAGAGGATCGTCACCACCGGTTACAACGGCGCGCCCATGGGGCT
>JBBFMI010000216.1:0-3724 GCA_037478635.1 Candidatus Geothermincolales bacterium
GGCGGCGCAGGGCCGCTCCGACGAATTCATAGCCAGAGAGATGGCTTTCAGAAAGGAAGCCCATTATCCTCCCTATTGTCGCCTTATCAACCTGGTAATAAGCTCATCTCAAGAAGAAGCCGTCAAGGATGCCTCTCTCAGGTTATCCGAGATCCTTCTTTCTTCGAAAATGCCCGGGGAGCAGCTTCTCGGTCCTGCGCCCGCGCCGCTTTCCCGACTCAAAGGCCGTCATCGCTATCATCTCCTGGTCAAAACCGACCGGTTCCAGGATACCGTCGACGCCTTGAAGGAAAAACTGAAATGCGCTGAAAGGGAGATCTCTCGCCTGGCCAGGAAGGCAAGTCTTCCCCAGGATGGCATACAACTCGCCGTAGACGTCGATCCAACCTCGTTGCTTTGAGATTGTGGAATCTGGCCATTCAGTGGTTTCACCATACCGCTTTTCGCTGGAAAAAACCGTTTTCGAGAACCGAAAGAGGACCTGCTCCCCTTTATATCCTGAAAATGGGAAAGCGGGCATCTCTTGCGACGACATCCTCGTTTCCAGGGTAAGTTCGTAGTAGGGCAAGTGGCCGTTTCGTTTGAACAGGCGATAATCTCAAGGACTATTACCCTTTTCTTCCACTGGCGCTCATCGAGCTGGCGGCCTTCCCCGAGGACATATTTTTTCCAGATCCTTGGAAGGCATGAAGACGGGCTGCTCAGCCGAAGGGCAACCCCGCAAACTCCTTTTAATCCAAGACCAAAATCCGCAGGGCTTTCTAACGAGGTTCTTCGAACTTTTGGTATATGTTACCATTACCCTCATCCCTCTTGACTCCGCGGCCAGGTCTTCCTAAAAAGCGAGGAGATCATCATGTACGCGGTGAAATATCGCCGCATTCCCGCATCACCGTTAATATGGGATCAACCACGCTGACCTGGATAGCCCCGCTTAAGCCCCCTATAACAATCTTCCTATTTTAGAGCGCGCACGGAGGCAAAGATATCCAGGTCCCGCACCCCATGGCCTTGGGACAACGCGAGGTGCTCTTAACCTTCCCGCAACAAACCCCTAATGCACATTTAACCCGGCATTAAAAGACCTGAAATGACCGTTTCCTACATTTCAAGAGAGGACCGCGGTTTACTTAGGAGGAGGTGAAGACCTTGGAGGCGCAAACCCGAAGGATCGGACTTATCGTCATCGCTTTTCTTGTCGTTTTCACCCTCTTCATCTTCCTGCACGGAAACAGCGCAGCACTGGCCGATCCCAGCGGGGAGAACACGGGCGGCGCTCAAGACGTAAGCGGTGACATCTACCAGGAGGTGGGCCACAACAAGGTATCCATCAATTTCATCTGGGTTTTTTTGGGCGCTATCCTCGTTTTCTTCATGCAGGCCGGATTCGCGATGGTGGAGACCGGTTTCACGCAGGAGCGAAACGCCGCCCACGTCATGATGACCAACTTCACCATCTTCGCCATCGGCACCTTGGGGTATTTCCTGCTCGGCTTCGCCCTCATGTTCGGCGGCGTAGGGGCCATCACGAGCCTGGGTGGCCAGGAGATCCTAAACGCCAAGTTCGAGATCTTCAAGGGCTGGTCACTGTTCGGCCTCAAGGGATTTGCCCTTTCCGGAAAGGGCGTCTACGACGTCGGCATCTTGCTCTTCTTCCTCTTCCAGGTCATGTTCATGGACACGGCCGCCACTATCGTCACCGGCGCGATGGCCGAACGATGGAGATTCAAGGCCTTTGTCCTCTATGCCCTCTTCATGTCCATGATCCTCTACCCGGTATTCGGCCACTGGGTGTGGGGTGGTGGTTGGCTATCCCGCTTGGGTTCCAACCTCGGGCTGGGTCACGGGTTCGTGGATTTCGCCGGCTCCTCCGTGGTTCACGCGGTTGGCGGGATCTGCGCCCTCGCCGGCGCGATGGTGATAGGTCCCCGGATCGGGAAGTACGACATGGAAGGCAACCCGCGCGCCATACCCGGGCACAACGTCCCCATGGCCATAGTCGGAGTGATAATCCTGGTCTTTGGCTGGTTCGGTTTCAACGCCTGCAGCACCCTCTCCGGGGGAGACCTAAGATTCGCCGTCGTCGCGGTCAACACATTGCTTGCCGCCTGCGCGGGGTGCATATCCGCCATGCTCTACATGTGGAAAAAGACGGGGAAGCCCGATCCCTCCATGACGGCCAACGGGATGCTGGCAGGGCTCGTCGCCGTCACCGCACCTTGCGCCTTCATACCTCCATGGGCTTCCCTTGTCATCGGTGGCATCGCCGGGGTCCTGGTATGCGCTGGAGTGTTCTTCCTGGAGAGGCGCGGCATCGATGACCCCGTGGGCGCTGTGGCAGTTCACGGCCTCAATGGCATATGGGGAGTCCTTTCCCTGGGGCTTTTCGCAGACGGTAGCTACGGGAACGGGTTGAACGGCGTGGAGGGACCCGTCAGGGGACTCCTCTTCGGTGACGTCGGCCAGTTCATCGCCCAGGTAATAGGCGCCTTGTCCTGCGTGGTGTTCGTATTCGGACTGTCTTTCCTCTTCTTCCGCTTGCAGGACAGGTGGCAGGGGATAAGGGTGTCTCCCCAGGAAGAAGTCGACGGGTTAGACGTACACGAGATGGGAGTGAACGCTTACAACGGTGACACCCGCCTGTTTATCTCGG
The DNA here is from genome assembly GCA_037478635.1 of Candidatus Geothermincolales bacterium. Taxonomy (GTDB): domain Bacteria; phylum Actinomycetota; class Geothermincolia; order Geothermincolales; family RBG-13-55-18; genus JACVJK01. The sequence continues at coordinate 2,654 of JBBFMI010000216.1, forward strand.
TCACGCCGGCACCGGAAAGGGAAAGCGCGGGGGCTATCACGGGGAGGTGATCACCATGAAGAAGATCGAGGCTGTCATAAGGCCAGAACGCCTGAAAAATGTCTTGGAAGAGTTACAGAAACTTGGCTACCCTGGAATGACCATCACGGAAGTCAGGGGGCACGGAAATCAAAAAGGTCTGGTCCGCATTTGGAGGGGAGAGGTTTACAGGGTCGATTTTCTGCCTAAATTGAAACTGGAGACGGTCGTGGTCGACGAGGACCTTCCCAAGGTAGTGGATGTCCTCGTGAAAGCCGCACGGACGGGCGATCCAGGCGACGGGAAAATATTCATCTACGAAGTGGAAGACGTCGTGCGAATAAGGACCGGGGATTCCGGCATCCACGCGATCTGATAAGGTAAAAGCTCTTCACCCGTAACGAGCAGGCCGCATCCTGCCAACGCCCGTGCACGACAGGCTCTATTAACGGGGAGATAAGAGATCTCGGAAAACATCGACAGTGCGGGAGGGACCAAATGCTGAGGTTGGCCCTTGCCCAGGTGAACACGACGGTGGGAGACCTGGAAGGTAACGCTAAGACCGTTCTCCGATTCTTGAGAAAAGCGGAATCGATGGGGGCGGATCTTGTCTGTTTCCCCGAGCTGGCCCTCTGCGGTTATCCTCCTGAGGACCTGGTTCTCAAGAGGGATTTCATCACGGGGAATATGACGGCGATCGAGCGAGTGGCGAGGGAAGTGCGGGAAGTGCCAGTGGTCATAGGGGCTCTCCACCTCGATGACGACCTGTACAACTCCGCGGCGGTTTTTTGGAAGGGGAAGATAGTGGCATGGTACCACAAAAACTTCCTTCCCAATTACGGGGTTTTCGACGAGGCGCGTTACTTCGCCCCTGGAGAAAGCGGCCTGGTCTTGAAGATCGGTGACGAAAGGGTTGGTATAACCATCTGCGAGGATATCTGGTATCCCGGTGGCCCCCTGGAAGAAGAGGTGGCCTACGGCGGCGCGGAACTGGTGGTAAACATCTCGTCTTCCCCTTTCCAACGGGGTAAGCAAGGCCAACGGAAAAAGATG
>JBBFMI010000217.1:0-3698 GCA_037478635.1 Candidatus Geothermincolales bacterium
TCAACCGCTTGTTGAAGAGAAGGCGCCTCGTCAGGCTGGCCTCCAACTCGCTTCCCGTGGCGTCTCCCCGGGCGTGGGCAACCCTGGCCTTGGAATGTCCCCCCTCGGTGGTGAGGGCAAGCCGGTCCCCCTCCCGGTCGAACTCGGCCCCGGTCTCCTCGATCAGCTCCATGAGCCGTTCCGGACCTTCCCTGACCAGGATCCAGACCGCCTCCTCCTCGCAGAGGCCCCTTCCCGTCTCCAGCGTATCCCGGAAGTGGAGCTCGGGACTGTCGCCGGGAGCCAGGGCCGACGCGATGCCGCCCTGGGCCACGTTGGTGGCGCTCACGGTGAGGAAGCTCTTGGTGAGCAGGCAAACGGAGAACCGTCGGGCTACCCGCAGCGCGGTGGAAAGGCCCGCCACGCCGCTTCCCACCACCACCATGTCGCAGGAATTCGCGGGGAGGTCTTCCAGGTCGAAATCGAGGAGTAAGCGGGGAATGGGGGTCTCGGCCATCTGACTCAGGTAACCTCCGTCCTGGAAGAAAAAAATCCCCTGACCCTTCTCCGATTACGGTCTTCCCGGATGGGAGAGATCAACAGATGTCGTCGGCGGTGACGTGGTCCTCCACCGCAACGATGGAATTTCTCTCGTCCACGTAGACGACCTTGGGCTTGATCTCGCGGGCCCTTTCCTCGTCCACCACCCAGAAGGAGAAGATTATGACCCGGTCGCCCTTGTGGATAAGTCGGGCGGCAGCCCCGTTCATCTGGATAACGCCAGATCCCGGTTCTCCCCCGATGACGTAAGTCTCAAGCCGGTGGCCGTTGTCGATGTCCACCACCTGTACCCTTTCGTAGGGCAAGAGGTCGGCCGCCTTCATCAGCTCCTCGTCGATGGTGATGCTCCCCACGTAGTGCAGGTCCGCATCCGTTACGGTGGCACGATGGATCTTGCTCTTGAGCATTATCCTCTGGAGAGACATCTTCCTCTGTTCCTTCCTCGTACCTCTCCCACTACCGACCGTCACCGCTTTCCGATCAGGGCGAGGAACCTTCGAGCTCCTTCCCGCGTCATCATAGTATATTCGCTCATCTTAGAAGATCCGCTACCTATAATATAGCAGAACGCCTGGCCTCTAACTGGGAATATGCCGCCATCATCGATCCTTATCGGTAAATCGTCTCCCAGCTGTATAACCGTAAAGGATTATTCTCGAAGACATCCGCGGGATCCCGGCCGAGGTCGCGATCGGTTCAAGAAAAGTAGTGCGACCCCTTTATCCTCACAAAACAGCAAGCTTTACCCTTGTCTCCGAACCCGTTGCCCGGTTCAAGGCAGAAGGGCTACTCCCCCTTCATCCACCCTGACCATGAGGTTGTCTATGAGGCGCGCCCTTCCCACCCTGGCCGCCAGGGCTATGAGCACCTCCCCCTCCACTTTCTCCACGGGCTTAAGGTCGACACAGTCCACTATCTCCACGTATTCCGGTCTCACCAGGGGCTCCTGGTCGAGGACCCTTCGCATCTCTTCGAGCAACACCGAAGATCTCCGCTCTCCCCTCTCCAGCATCTCCCGGGCCGCGCGGAGCGACCGGTAAAGCGCGGTGGCCGCCTTCCGCTCAGCCCCTTCCAGGTACACGTTTCTCGAGCTCATGGCCAGCCCGTCCTCCTCTCGGACGGTAGGGCAGACGACGATCTCTATGTCGAAGTTCAAGTCCTGGACCATCTTCTTGATGACCAGCGCCTGCTGGGCGTCCTTGGCCCCGAAATACGCCCGATGGGCCGGGATTATATGGAAAAGCTTGGTCACCACCGTGGCCACGCCGCGGAAATGCCCGGGCCGGAATGCCCCACAGAGGGTCTCGGTAATCCCCTCCACCACCACGTAGGTCCGGTAGGGCTGGGGGTACATGTCCTCTACCCGGGGATGGAAGACTATGTCAACCCCGGCTTCTTCCGCCATGGCCAGATCCCTCTCGAGGTCGCGGGGGTACTCCTGGAAGTCCTCGGCCGGCCCGAACTGGGTCGGGTTCACGAAGATGCTCACCACCACCAGGTCGTTCTCGGCTCGCGCCCTCTCCATGAGGGATAAGTGGCCGCGGTGGAAGTACCCCATGGTGGGAACGAAACCTACCGTCTTCCCCGCCCCCCGGGCTTCCACCACCAGGCGCCTCATCTCGTCCAGGTCGGTGACAACCTGGGGCATCTCCGCTCTCAGCCTCCTCTCGAGCACAACCACACATCAGAAACATTCACTGGTCAAGGGATCTTCGCCGGCGGAAACGAGATTGCCGTTTCCATAAACCTATGCCCAACCGAGATCGGATATCCACGAGGGCAAATCGGCCATCCACGAGGGCCGCGCGGATAAGTTTTTTCACATGTACTTCCTCAGCAGCCTCTCGATCTCCTCACACCTCGTCTTGCTCAGGTTCGCCTCCGCCAGGTCAAGGGCGTATAGGCTCAGGGCCACGTAAACCCGGAGGAGGTTTTTCCTCTCCTCCCTCTCCAGGAACTCCAGGTGGCGCCGGAGCACGCCTATATCCCCCCGGGCCACCGGCCCGGTGAGGGCGCCGCCGGTCCCCAGGCGCCTCAGGTTATCCACGGTTCCCTCCACGAGGGGCATGAGGGCCTTCAGGGCCTTGCTCCCCTCCATACCTATCTCCTGGTAAGCCAGCTCCGCCGCGTGCTCCAGGGCCACCAGGAGATTGCAGGCCACCACTGCCCCGACGTGGTAGAGCACCTTGTGTTCCTCGGCCAGCGGCACCGGCTCGCCCCCCAGCTTCCTCACGAGCTCCTCCGCCCATCGGGACATGTCCTCGTCCCGGGTGGTCACGGCGAACACCGAGCCGGGAAGCCGCTTTATCGCCCCCTTCACGTCCGCGAAGGTCTGAAGGGGATGCAAGCAGGCCGTCTTCGCCCCGACCTCCTCGGCGGAAGAAAGGATGTCCAGCCCCAAGGCCCCGCTCATGTGCACCACCCTGTCCCCTCGCTTGATGGCGCCGCCGGAGGACAGGGCGAGGCATACGTCCTCGATGAGGTCGTCGGGGGTGGTTATCAGGATCACGTTGCCGCTTCTCCCCGCTTTCACCACGTCGTGGGTGAAGAGACCGGCTTTCACGTATTTGCTGGCTTTTTCCAGGGATTCGGCGCTTCGAGAGGCGACCGCGGCGACCGTCTCGCCCTTGCTCTCCAGAAGATGGGCCACCGCGGTGCCCACCCTTCCCGCCCCGATGATCACGAAGCGGTCAGTTTTCCTGGGCATCAAGACCTCCCTCCCACCGGCATTCCAGCTCCACCCTCCCGGTTCCCGGGGGCCTGAAAGGCACCCCGGTGCGGGGATCGACGGCCTCCGGCCATACCTCCAACAAAGGCACCAACACGAAATCCCTCTCCCCCATCCTCGGATGGGGGATGACCAGGCCTTCTTCCTCCACCACTATATCATCGTAGAGGAGTATATCCACGTCTATCACGCGGGGTCCCCACCTCTCGCGCCTGACCCTCCCCATCTCCCGCTCCACTTCCTGGCAGGCCTCCAGTAGGCCCCGGGGGTCCAGTTCCGTGAGGGCCATGACCACCATGTTCAGGAAATCAGGTTGATCCTCCACGCCCCAGGGAGCCGTCCTGTACACCGAGGAGAACCTCCTCGGCCTGACGCCCTTTTCCTCCAACCGTGCCAGGGCCTCCTTGAGGTGGGCCAGGCTGTCGCCCAG
>JBBFMI010000218.1:0-3658 GCA_037478635.1 Candidatus Geothermincolales bacterium
GAGCTCGCCGCTGCGAAGGCTCTCCAGGAGCGCGTCTATCTCTTTCTGGCTCAAGACCTCGGACAATTCCGTCCTCCTCCCTCGTATCCTCTTCCTCTCTCAATCGTTTTCCGTCCCCAAAATCGGCCGCTCTTCCCGCAATGCCATCCCCTCGCACGGAAGCGGACCCGCGCCGCCGGCAACCGGTCCGCGGGTCATCGCCGATCCTACTCCTCTGGCGCCCCACTCTCTGACGGCGGCTGGCCCTCGGGGACCGACTGGTCCCCCGTCGCGGCATCCCCGGGGGCCTCTCCTTCCTCCCCGGAGCCCTCCACCGCCTGCTCTATCTTCTCTCCCAGGTTCTCCTCCTCGCCCTTGATCTGCTTCGCCTTAGCAGGGGGGCGGATGACGATCTCCACCCTCCGGTTGAGGGCCCGGTGCTCGGGCGAGTCGTTGGGGAAGCGGGGCTTGGTATCGGCGTAGCCGGCGGCGCTCAGGCGCGCCGGGTCGTAACCCCACCTCTCTATGAGGTACCTGATCACCGCGGATGCCCGGGCGGTGGACAGCTCCCAGTTGGAGGGATATATGAATCCCGGCTGTATGGGGATGTCGTCGGTGTGCCCCTCCACCCATATCTCGTATCTCGTTTCCCGGATGAGGGGCGCCAGGTGATCGAGGAACGCCATGGCCAGGGGCTTGAGAACCGCGCTTCCCAGGTCGAAGACCACCTCGTCGGTGGTGATGCGGATCACCAGGCCCACCTCCTGGATCTCGGTGGCGATCATGTCCTCCAGGCCCTTCTCCTTCACGTACTCGTCGATCTTCCTCTTGAGCTCCTGTAGCTCCTTGAGCTCGGCGTTCTCCTTCTCCTGCTCCAGCTGCCGCATGGCCTCCTCCAGCGCCGGGAGGTCGCTCACGGAAAGCCCTGTCCCCTCCTGGGGCGCCCCACCCAGGGCCTCCTGCAGGGACTGGCTCACCGCCTGCCACTTCTTGGCGTCGATGGTGGACATGGAGAAGAGGAGCACGAAGAAGCAGAGGATGAGGGTGATCATATCCCCGTAGGACTGGAGCCAGGTGGAGTTGACCTCGTCCCCGCCGGACGACCTCCGCTTCTTCTTCACCTCGTCCTCTCCTCCTTCACCCTTTCCACTCTCGCGTCAGGCCTCCCTCAGGGCGCCCTCCTCCGCCCCCGAGCCCGCCGGGGCCTTGGCCTTCTCCCGGGCCTTGGACGCCTCCTCCCTCAGGGAGGGGGGCAGGAAGGTCTTGAGCTTCTCCTCCACCATCCTCGGGTTATCCCCCGACTGGATGGACATGACCCCCTCTATGACCATCTCCTTCACCAGCACCTCGTCCTCATGCTTGCCCTTGAGCTTCTCGGCGAAGGGGATGAACACCATGTTGGAGAGGATGACCCCGTAAAGGGTGGTCACCAGGGCCACCGCCATGGCCGGGCCCAGCTTCTCCGGCTCGCTCAACTTGGCGAGCATGGCGATGAGCCCGATGAGGGTGCCCAGGAAGCCGAAAGCCGGCGCCAGGGCGGCGCATATGTTGAAGTAGCGGATGCCGTTCTGGTGGCGCTGCTCCAGGAATATGATCTCCGTCTCCAGGATGTCCCGGATGAGCTCGGGCTCCGTCCCGTCCACCAGGAGCTGGACCGCCTTCTGGATGAAGGGGTCCTCGATGTTCTTGAGTTCCTTGTCCAGGGAAAGGATGCCCTCCCTGCGGGCCATCTCGGCGTAGCGCACCAGCTGGGCCATGATGCCCAGGGCGTCCACCCTCTGCTTCCTCATTATCAGCTTCATCATCCCCGGGACCGCCCTGATGGTGGCCATGTCCACCGCCAGGATGCTCGCCCCCACCGTGCCTCCGAAGACTATCACCAGGGACGGTATGTCGATATACTGGCCGATGCTGCCAGACATGAAGAGGCCCACGAAGAAAGTGCCGAAGGTGATGGCCAGTCCCACTACGGTAGCGACATCCACCTTGCCTCCTCCTCGAAAGACCTGCGCCTCACCCCTGCCTCAGCGCCCTTCCTCCGTGCCCTTTTCCTTCTCGATGACGTCCGCCTGGGGGTCCTCCACCACCGTGCACTCGGTGAAGTCCAGGGGCACGTTGGTGCGGATGATGGGGCGGATGATCTGCCGGTACTCGATCACCCGCCTCACCACCTCGCTCACGCTCTCGGCCACGATGATCTTCTTGCCGGTGGTCATGGTGATGATGGTGTCCGGCCGGGCCTCGATCATCTCGATGAGCTCGGCGTTGATGACCACCGGGTCGTCGTTGATCCTGGTCACCTCGATCAACCTGTCCCACCTCCCTTTGAGGGGTGGGGGCCGGGGGCGGAAAGAGCGCGCCCCCGGCCCGACCCTTTTACCTCTTGATGTTCACCAGTTCCTGGAGCATCTGGTCGGTAGCGGTGATGATGCGGGAGTTCGCCTGGAACCCCCTTTCGGCGATGATCATGTTGGTGAACTCCTGGGCCAGGTCCACGTTGGACATCTCCAGGGTCCCGGCGGTTATCACCCCGCGGTTCCCGCTTCCCGAGGTGCCCACCAGGGGCTCCCCGGAGTTGCTGGACACCCTGTACATGGTGTCCCCCACCTTTATCAGGCCCTCGGGGTTGTTGAACACCGCCACCGCTATCTGGGCCAGCTGCTTGTTCAGGCCGTTGGAGAAGAAACCGGTGATTATCCCGTTGTCGCTTATGGTGATGCTCTGCAGGTAACCGGCGGTGAAGCCGTCCTGGTAGACAGCGGCCACCGTGGACGCCGAGGCGAACTGGGTCACCCCGGAAATGCTCCCCGGCGTGCCGAAATCGGGGGTTATGGAGAGGGTGGCCGCCCCCGTGGGGGTGAACTGGATGGGGCCCCCGGTGACGGTGGCCAGGGCGCCTGTGTCGTCAAAGGTGATCGTGCCAGTGTTCCCGGACAACCCCGCCGGGCCGGTCACCTCCCAGGACCACTCGTTCACGTCGGTCTTGGTGAAGGTGAAGGTGAGGGTGTGGCGGTTGCCCTGGGAGTCCATCACCTCGATGGAGGTGACGTAGTTGTCCCCCACCGCCGCGGTCGAGGGCAGGTTTCCCTGCAGGCGCACGGTGGTGGTGGCCCGGGGCGCCATGGTCTGCCCCACGGGTATGGATATGGGCTGGAGGGTGGCGTTGGTGTCAATACTTCCCGCGTCATCGGCCATCCAGCCCTGCACCACGTAGCCGTTGGAGGGGTTTATCAGCTTGCCCTGGGCATCGAAGCTGAAGTAGCCGGCCCTGGTGTAGTAGGTGCTGCCCCCGTCGGAGAGGATGAAGAAGCCGTCGCCCTGGATGGACAGGTCGGTCATCCTCCCCGTGTTCTGAAGCGAGCCCTGGGTGAAGTTGGTGCTGATGAGGGCCAGCTTCACCCCCAGGCCTATCTGCACCGGGTTGGTTCCACCCAGGTAGCCGGCGGAAGCCCTCGCCCCCCTGAGGGTCTGGCAGAGGGCGTCCTGGAAGCTCGCCTGGGAGGACTTGTAGCCCACCGTGTTGATGTTGGCGATGTTGTTGCCCACCACATCCATGAACGTCTGATGGAAACGCAGCGCCGAAGCGGCGGAGATCATGGAGCGCAACATTGTCGAATCCTCCTGTCTGGGGCCTCAGAGGGCCTTCTCAAGATGTTGGTTGAGCGAGGGGGAGGGCGCC
>JBBFMI010000219.1:0-3649 GCA_037478635.1 Candidatus Geothermincolales bacterium
GGGATGTCGGCAGAGCTGCGGGGCCGCCCAGTCCATACGCCGGCGCTTCCAGGAGAAGGGCATTCCCGTCCTGATCATCGAGGGAGACTGCGTGGACGACCGGGAATACCAGGAGGGCCAGATCCTGACCCGCCTGGAGGCCTTCCTGGAATCCCTGAGGGAACGGTCCGTCAACCTTTAGGGCGAAAGGCGGGCCTTGGAGGGCCACCGGGCGAGGACGCGGCATCTTCCGGGCGCACGAACCCTCCCGTTACCTGATCACCGAGGTCCGCTTCCCGGTCAAAAAGAAGTAGGCGCCGAAACTTCCGAGAGCCTTCAGCTTTTTACGGCCAGAGGGCAACCCGAGGACCCCAGGTACCTCTCCGGCCCCAGCGCCCCCGCGAAACCCCGTTGAATGCACGGGAAGGGCTTTCCGAGAAAGCCCTTCCCTTGGTATCGATACTTCTCGCCGCAACCGAAACCCGCTCCGGGAACGCCCTCAGAGCACCGGGAGGTAATTGCGCAGTTCCCATTCGGTGACCTGGGCGCGGTAGCGCTCCCACTCGATCTTCTTGTTCTCGATCAGCGATTCGAACACCTCCTCGCCCAGGGTCCTCCTCAAGAGATCGCTCTTCTCGGCGATGAGGATGGCCTCCCACAGGTCCTCCGGCAGCTGCTTTATGCCCAGCTCCTCCCGCTCCTTCTCGGTGAGCTCGTAGACGTTGCGGTTGACCATGGGGGGCAGCTCGTAGCCCTTCTTTATCCCCTCCAAGCCGGCGGCCAGCATGCAGGCGAAGGCCAGGTATGGGTTGCAGGCTGGATCGGGGGATCGGAACTCGATGCGGGTGGCCTTCTCCTTTCCCGGCTTGTACTCGGGCACCCGAATGAGGTCAGAGCGATTACGCACAGCCCAGGTTATGTACACCGGGGCCTCGTAGCCCGGAACCAGCCGCTTGTAGGAGTTGACCCACTGGTTGCACACCAGGGTGATCTCGGGGGCATGGCGGAGCAGCCCGGCGATGAAGCCCTTGGCCACGTCGGAGAGGTGGTATGGGTCCGATGGGTCGAAGAAGGCGTTGCGCTCGCCCTGGAAGAGGGACATGTGGGTGTGCATGCCCGAGCCGTTCTCCCCGTAAAGGGGCTTGGGCATGAAGGTGGCGTGCACGCCGTGCATCATGGCCACCTCCTTGACCACCAGGCGGAAGGTCATGGCGTTGTCGGCCATGGTGAGGGCGTCGGCGTAGCGCATGTCGATCTCGTGCTGGCTGGGGCCCACCTCGTGGTGGCTGTACTCGACCTCGATGCCCATGGCCTCCAGGGCCAGTATGGTCTCCCTCCGGAGGTCGGAGGCGAGGTCGAGGGGAGTCAGGTCGAAATACCCGCCCCTGTCCAGTACCTCGGGGCTTTCCGATGAGCGGAAATAGAAGTACTCCAGCTCCGGCCCCACGTAGAAGGTGTAGCCCATCTTGCTCGCTTCCTGCAGGTTGCGCTTGAGGACGTACCGCGGGTCTTTCTCGTAGGGTTCCCCGCCGGGCTTCAAGATGTCGCAGAACATGCGGGCCACGGCATGGCCGTCCCGGTGACGCCAGGGGAGGATGCAGAAAGTATTGGGGTCGGGCATGGCGATCATGTCGCTTTCGTCTATGCGGGCATATCCCTCTATGGAGGAGCCGTCAAAGCCCATGCCGTCCTCCAGGGCCTCCTCCAGCTCACCGATGGTGATGGCGAAGCTCTTGAGGAACCCCAGGATGTCGGTGAACCAGAGGCGTATGAAACGGACGTTGTTCTCCTGAGCCGTCCTCAAGACGTACTCCTTGGCTTCGTCTCTCTCGTCGGCCATTTCCGTTCCTCCTTTTCCCGAAAGCGTATCTCTTCTTCCCTTCACCGCACAGTGCCGATGATATCCCCCTTGGATTTCCCCCGCTTTTCGGGAATGTTAAATCCTTGTTAAAGGGACCGGGAAGGTTCTTGCAGGGCGGTTCAGGGTACGGGCCATCCACCGTGCTCATGCGCGGGCAGCGGTCACGCGGGAGTAGACCCCCGACAGCAAGCCGGCGGGGTCCTCGCCGAAAAGCCTGGCGAACTCTCTAACCCACCCCGATATCTCCTCCAGCTCCTCGCCTTCCATCAACTCCATACGGGCCTCCCTCGCCAGCTGTTCCGGCCGGAGGGCTCCCCGGACATATATGGTCCCGCCGGACATCCCTGCGCCAATCCCCTCCGGTTCCCCGCCCCCGGCGCCTCGGCGGGGCAGTCCCAGCACCACCACCGTCCCGCCCGCCATGTACTCTCCCAGGAGGTCTCCCGCCGTTCCGCCCACTACCATCACCGGCTTGCCGTACCAGAGCTCCTGCATGTGTATGGCGGCCCTGGGGCCCACGTTCCCGCCGACGAAGATGCATCCCCCTTTCATGCCCATGCCCGCGCCCTCGCCGGCGTTCCCCCTCACCAGGATCCTGCCCCGGCTCATGCTGTTGCCGAGGCCCTTCCCGACCGAGCCCTCCACCTCTATGTCGGGCCCGTCCATGAAAGCGCCCAGTTCGTCCCCGGCGTCGCCCTTCACCACGATCTTGATGTTCTTCCTCAGCCCGGTGCCGATGTAAGGATGCCCGTGGACGTGGTCTATATCTATCTCCCCGATTTCCTCCCGGGAAGCCCCCAGCACCATCCCGTTGAGTTCCCGGTAATGCAGCGATTCGGCGTCGATGAATATCCGCCCCTCCTCCCTACGGAAGACCCCGGGCTCCCCGGAAGAGTGGTCCAGGTCAAACCTCACGGCACTTTCCCCCTCTTGTCCTCGCCTCTCGTCCTTCCCTTCTAATCTTCCTCATTCCCCTTCTTCAACCCTCTTATGCCCTTTTCCTGCCCGCCCTGCGCCAGCGAAAGGCAAAAGCCCGTGTCGCCCCCGGCGAAAGGGTCCACCTTCGCCGGTCACCCGCCACAACGGACCGCTCCGGCGAAGGCCAGTCCACCTCCCGCTTCGGTTTTCCAGCCAAGATGCCCAAGGCCATCGACCGAAGCGTCAAGACCCTCAAGGCTACCGTGGCCTTCGCCTATCGCGCATACCTCCACCGTGGCCCGTGGACAACGCGTCTAGCCTTCAAGGCCACCGGGGCTTTCGGCGGCTTACCGACGTCCATTTCCCGGGCACAACTTGCGTATCCATCACCTTCAGGATCCGTGAGCACGCCCGCGGCGATGGGCGCCTCGCGCTGCGTGGGAGAAGGCCCCGGGGTTACCGGGCACATACCGGGGTGCAACCCTTCGACGCGGGCTCCGGCCGGCTTTTCGTCGCGGGCATAGGCATAAAAAGGGGCGCCCTCGAAGGGCGCCCCTCTGCTCGGGGGATGACGATCAGCTCTCTCCCAGGTGCTTCGCCTTGGCCTCGATCCCGGTTTCCGCCGTGGTCTCCTTGAAGATCCCGCTCCACAGGCCGAGGGCGACGGCCAGCTCCTGGTGTTCCTTGGCGTATTCCTCCAGGGGGATCCCCTTCATGGTGGCGTCGATGGCCTGGCGGAAAGCCCGGGCCCCCGCCACCGGACCCATGGGATGGGCGTGGATGCCCCCGCCCGAGCCGATCATGATGTCCCACCCGATATCGGCCACGCACACCGGCACCACCTGGGGGGTTATGCCGCCCGAGGGCATGGGCATGGTGGGCTTGATCCCG
>JBBFMI010000220.1:0-3594 GCA_037478635.1 Candidatus Geothermincolales bacterium
ACGGGTACCCCGGTCTCCTTCATGAGCTGGACCATCTCGGCCGAGAACTGCATCAGGTGGCGGTCCATGAATTCCCAGACCCGCGCCATGTCCATGCCCCTGCCCTTCTGCAGGCCCTCGGGCTTGTCCTTCCGGCGGGGGGAGCCTATCCAGAGGAAGAGCACCGCGTCCACCTCGCCGCTCCTCGCCAGTATCTCCACCACCGGCTTGATCACGGCCATGTCCAAGCCGGCCACCAGGTCCACCGGGTTGCCCGGGACCCACCAGGGCGGAAGAAGCTTGCTCAACTCGTCCAGGGTCCCTTGGGAGAGCTTGACCACCTCAAGGCCCATGTCCGTGCACAGGTCCGAGGCAATGACGCCCAGGCCTCCCCCGCCGGTGACGATACCCACCCTCCTTCCCCGGGGAAGGGGCCGGTAAAGGAACGAGGAGGCGATAACGCAGGCGTCGTCCATGGTGTGGGTCAGGATGACGCCCGCCTGGCGGCAGGCTGCCCGGAAGAGCTCCGAGCTCACGGCCATGGCCCCGGTATGGGAACGGGCGGCCCCCGCACCGGAAGGGGTCCTTCCGCCCTTGAGCACCACCATCGGTTTACGGGCCGTGACCCGGCGGGCGATCTCCATGAACCTTCTCCCGTCCCTCATGCCCTCTAGGTAGGCCAGCACCACGTCGGTCTCGGGGTCCCCGGCGAAATACTCGATGAACTCCTCCGCCCGCAGGTCGGCCTCGTTGCCGCTGGATACCGCCTTGGAGACCCCGTACCTTCCCTCCATGATCCGGGTTATCAGGATGTTGAGGATGTTTCCGCTCTGCGATACCAGGCCCACCCGCCCGGCGGGGGGGAAGAAGAACACGGGCATCCACGCGTAGAGCATGGCCGAGGGATGGCAGATCCCCTGGCAGTTGGGGCCCACCATGATCATGCCCGCCTCGCGGGCGACCTTTACCAGCTCCGCCTCCATGCGGGCGCCCTCCTCGCCGGTCTCCTTGAAACCGGCGCTGATCACCAGGGCTGCCTTGACTCCCTTCTCCGCGCACTCTTTCAGGGAAGGGAGGACATTTCTCGCGGGGACGGTGAAGATGGCGAGGTCTACCGGATGCGGGATTTCCCTCACCGAGGGATAGACGGGAAGGCCGAGCACCCGGTCCCGCTGGGGGTTGACCGGGTACACGTCGCCTTCGTAGCCTCCCGCGAGTATGTTGTTCAGCACGATGAAGCCCCACTTGTTAATGGCCTCGGTGGCGCCCACGAAGGCGATGGAGCGTGGGTTGAAGAGGAAATCCAGAAGCTGGGTCCTATCGCACGTCTGTTGCTTCATTTCCGGCTTCCTCCTTGCTGCGTCTCCGTCGTTCCGCCCGCGATGAACGCGGGTTTTCCTCGTGGCCCCGACTTTCACCTCGTAAAGGGACCACGAGTATTAAAGAACAAGTTGAGTATTTTGGGAAAGTCCTTGCATCATACAACTCCCAGTGGCGCGTTTTCCCCGCGACATATGGGGGATATGGGAATCGTCGTGATCCGGCGTCCCGGGCCTCGTCGGAGGTCTTGGGTTTGGGCTTCTCGCCTGGCCTGCGCGGATTCCCGGGTCCCGGCGGGAAGAGCAATAAAGATTCTCGGAATCCCAACGGGAAGCAAAATAGAAATGACAAGAAAGGGTAGCTCGCCTCGTGCGCGTGGCTCCTTTGCGCGGCCGGTTTCCCCCTCGCCGGAAGACCGACGCCGCACTGCTTTTCACGCCTCTCCCGTTCAATCCGGATCCCGGCCCGGGTGCCTTGAGGCTTGACGATCGATCGCTCACCTCTAAACCTGCCTTCCTCGCTGACCTCTCGGGGGTTCCCCGTTGACCTCTCGGGGGGATTTTAATATAGTAATGACATGTCAGTACCATATTCTATCGTCGATCAAGGGGGCTGGTTCGGAAAAGTCGAGGTCCGAGGAAGAAAGGAGGTTGAAAGATGGAGGTCAGGGAGGACATCAGCGTAAAGGAATACTTCGAGGAAGTGGTCCCCAAGATGTTCGAGGAGGAGATCTCCAAGGTCAGCATCGGGGGCATGGAGGGCACCGAGTTCACCGTGGAGTTCGACGTGGACGGGCAGGCTTACAGCCTGATCGTGAAGGACGCCAAGGAGCTCCAGGTTAAGGAGGGCAAGCTGGACAGCCCCATGGTGAGGGTGGTCCTGACCGAGGACGTGTGGCGCAAGGCCATCACCGGCAAGATGCCGGGAGCGGTGGACATGTTCACCGAGATGGGCCAGCTGGCGAACCGGAAGCGTTACGACACGCTGAAGGACACCAAGGGGACGATGAACCTGGAGCTCAGCCTGCCCGACGGGACCACGGCCCAGATAAAGGTGGTGTTCAACAACGCCGATTCTCCCGCCGTCACCTTCAAGACCGCTCTCGAGGATTGGGTGAAGATCGCCTCCGGTGAGCTGCCGGGCCCCATGGCCTTCATGCAGGGCAAGCTGAAGCTCGAGGGCGACATGACCTTCGCCATGTCCCTGGGCAACCTGCTCTCCTGAGCCCGGAAAAGGCCGTCGTCTGCTGCCATATTGCGAAAGGGCCCGCCCGGGCCCTTTCCCATTAAAAGGCATTGCCTTGGATCGCTTTTGGGAATTGTGGGGCTCGGCGTGGAGGTTGGGCCGCGGGCCACCGTTTTTATTTGGGTCGTGGGTCAGCGTTACTTTACTTTCTATCTATACTATATGTGATTGGAAAAGGTGGGCCGTCATGCCTCTGGCCATTCGAGGGAGCGGGGATTGACCGGGGGGTTCTCACAGCGGGTTTTTGGGGAGGGGAAGCGTTGATCGTGCCCTGGGCGACTGGAGTTTGCCGGGGAACGGCGCGCATTGTAAAAATCCCGTTATCAACCAGTTTTTCTTGATTGACAAAGGGGGTTATTGTACCATAATAAACGGTTGAGAGAGCTAAGAGCCCGCTTAGCTCAGTTGGTAGAGCACATCCATGGTAAGGATGGGGTCAGCAGTTCGAGTCTGCTAGCGGGCTCCATTTGAGTAGAAAAGAAGGCCTTAGGCCTTGGATAATACGTGGCGGTGTAGCTCAGCTGGTTAGAGCACACGGTTCATACCCGTGGGGTCAGAGGTTCGAATCCTCTCACCGCTACCAGGAAGAACGGCGAAAGCCGTTTATTAAATTTATTTTTATTAGCGCCTTATTGGCGCACTGTCGGCCCAGACCGATAAGGAAAAACCGCGGATCACCCAGGTGCTTGCGGATTCATCACCCGTGGGGCGTTTTCCGTGGGCGCCCGAGGGAGCCAGGGGTTGTACGGTAAGAGCGGACGTGAAGATATAGCGTGATGATCTGACAGGAGGGTCAAAAATGGCCAAGAAGAAGTTCGAGAGGACCAAACCCCACGTCAACGTGGGCACCATAGGTCACGTGGACCACGGCAAGACCACCCTCACCTCCGCCATCACCAAGTGCCTGCACAACCAGGGCCTGGACGTGGAGGAGAGGTCCTTCGAATCCATAGACAACGCCCCCGAGGAGCGCGAGAGGGGCATCACCATCGCCATCGCCCACGTGGAGTACCAGACCGAGAAGCGCCACTACGCCCACGTGGACTGCCC
>JBBFMI010000221.1:0-3580 GCA_037478635.1 Candidatus Geothermincolales bacterium
CCCCCTTCCCTTTACCAGGGAAGGATTATCCCGGGATGGGAACGGGGGGGTAGCGTTTTTTCCAGGGGGATCCAGATTCCATCCACGGAAGGGCCCATTACGAAAAGGTGCCCTCCGTCCCTCGAGGCCTTCACTTCCACCGACCATTCCTCCCGCTCCAGGGAGCCGAAACGCCCCCTCATCTCGGCGGCAAGAAGGTCGGGAAAGGGGGTTCCCACCAGCTCGGCCTCAACTAGGAAGGGCCTTCTCCTCACCCGGATCGGTCTGCCCCATCCCAGGAACGGAAGGGATAGGAAGAAATCGCGGTAGGCCGCCTTGATGTCCTTTGCCCCGCCGTCTTCCACGGGCGAGACGAAGGATTCCCTGGACGCCTCGCCCAACCTACGGGCAAAAGCATGGTAAGCGGGGGGGCATTCCCTCTTCAGGAGAAAGAAAACCCGGGCCCAACTCGAGACGGTGGAGATGATGAACCTGCGCCCGGAAAGCTCGTCGTAGATGGTCCCGCCTTTCACGTTCCAGACCATCCGTCCCGGATAGCGGGGCCTTCGGCACCTGGGACAGAGGGGGATGACGTCGTCCTTTTTAAGCGGGGTTGGACTGCGCTTGCCCTCGTCCTCCCTGCCACTTTCGACCCGCTTCACTTTTTCTTCCGCTTTCAGGAGGAGCGAGAAAGAGCCTTTTCCCGCTGGCTCTAAGATCTCGGAGGCCCTGACGCCCTGGGTCGCCTCCCATAGGCCCAACAGGTCGGCGACCAGGAACAGGTCATCGTAGGCGTCGTCTACCTTCAGCCTGGCGAGCTTTCTCGGCTTGAACTCGAGTATCTCGAAACGTCCGAACCCGTAGTGGGGAAGCTCTTCTAAAAACCCGTCAAAGAGCTGTCTTCCGGTAAGGCGCCTTCTCATCAGGAATGCGCCCCACCCCCGTACAGTGGCCTCCACCCTTTTCCGGGTATGCTCCCTGCGGCATTCCTTAAGGAGGTGGAGCAGGTCCTTTCCTCCCTGGTTCAGGGCCTCCTCCACCAGGTAGCGCGTCCAGTTAACGTCCAGGAAGATCAGCCTTTCCCCCCTGGCCTGGCGCGAGAACATCTCTCCCTGGGAGGTCCAGAACACCCTTTTCTTAAGCTCTCTGGGCAGGCCGCAGGCCCTGCATTCGTCTGACATGTGATGCGATCCTCCCTCGCGACGCTCGTGGGAGCCCTCGTGCAGAAGGTGTATCGAAGGTAAATTACCCTAAACCTCGGCTTTAGGCAACGACGAAAGGGCCCGGGGCGAATGCGGTATGCAATGGTGACGTGGATGGTCTTCCCAAAAAGGAAAAGGCCCCGCTGGGGGGAGCGGGGCCTTCCGCTGATGCGGACTCCAATGGGGATTCAGGGGATACCTCAGGGCGACGGTGCTCCGAATGTGTTCCGTTCGGTGCTGCGTACCTGCTACGGTGAGTGGTCCATATGCGCTTCGACGTTGCTTCCTTGTTGCTGCGACCGTTGCTACGTCGTTGCCATGGTCCCTGCTTCGAAAAATCCACGTCATGGGCGAGGGTTTAGCGGCTTGTCCGTCTGGGCTGCTTTCGATGGCTATAGGGGTAGATGGCTGTCTCGGCTAGTCGGCTTCGGATGGTGCTAGGGGAATGCAATGGCGTCTGCTTAAGGGGGCTGCGACTGGTGATGCGACCTCTCGCCCACGACGTTGCTCGATCTGCTAAGGCACTATTTCCCCGGCGTCCGCTTGGGGCCTTTTTCAAGGTTCTTCCTCGACAGCTCCAAGTATGAGGATAGGGGAAGGACCTAAAGGGCGCCATTCTCCGGGGGTGTTAATTTGGTGGCGTGTCCAGTAATACCTGCGTAGTATCGCTCGGAGCCAGGGGGGATCGACACCTTTGGAAAGCATCGAAGACCCATGTGGCCATGGCGTAACCGGAATGGGTTGCTTCCACAAAGGCATTTTGCACCACGGACTTTCGTGGCCTCATGACCCTTGTTTCGCCCATAGGCCCTATGTGAGCCTCGAGTTGAAATGACGGCCTTGAGCCGATGTCATTTTGTGGCCACGAAGCAAGGTGTATGCTAACCTCGCATATGAGGCTTGAGGAGGGATCGTAACCCATGGAAAGGGATGAATCTTACACCGCTTGGGAGAAGGGCCTCGAATGGGCCAGCCGCTTCATAGACGGAATTGCCAGGCAGATACCCTTTTTCAAGACCATCCGGGAGGCATTCACGGCAGAGGGCGAGGACCTGATCAACTGGGCCCAGGCTGAGGAGATCGCGGTGCTCGTGGCCCAGGCCGAGGCGGTCCAGGGACCGCCGCCTGGACCGGAAGTGATCGGGGCCTTTCAGGAGATGAGGGAACGGAGCCTCGAACTGGTGGGTCGCTATTCTCGCCTGATACCGAGGGAACCTATAGGGGATATCCTGGTGCTCGACAGGCCCGGATGGATCCGCGCCAACCTCAACAGCTTCCGCCTGATATTCAGCCCCCTGGCGGAAAGTTATCGCCGCACCCTGGAGAAGTTCGAGGGCGGCGGGGGAGCCTTCGCCGCCCTGGGCAAGCGCATCACCCACGGTATACTGACCGCCCAGCTGGGGATGGTCATCGGCTATCTCGCGCGCAACGTGTTGGGCCAGTTCGACCTGGGCCTTCCGGATATGGAGGACGGCGGCAAGCTGTACATCGTCTATCCCAACATGCTGAAAGCGGAGAGGAACCTGCGGCTGGTCCCCTCCGACTTCAGGCTCTGGATAACCTTGCACGAGATCACCCACGCCTTCGAGTTCGCGTCTCATCCCTGGCTCAGGAGGTACTTGAGGGAGCTGATGGAGAGGTATTTCAGCAGCGTGAGCCTGCGGCTGGAGGAGATAAGCCTCCGCCTCAGGCCGGAGGAACTGACCGATGCGCGCCAGCTGGACGAGATCATGAGGGAAGGAGGCCTGATATCGGTCATCCACACCCCCGAGCAACGGGCGATCCTGGCCGATATCCAGGCTTTCATGTCCCTGGTGGAGGGCTACAGCAACCTGATCATGGATCTGGCGGGGCGGGACATGATCCCCTCCTACGAGGAGATGAGCCGGGCTTTCAGGAGGAGGAGGGAGTTGAAATCGGGGGCGGAAAGGTTCATCGAGAGGATGCTCGGCTTCGATCTCAAACTGCAGCAGTATCACGTGGGAGAGCTGTTCTGCCGGGAAGTCTACGAGACCAAGGGGCTTGATTTCCTGAACCTGGCCTGGAGATACCGAGAATACCTGCCCAGGCCCGAGGAGATAAAGAAGCCCTACCTGTGGATGGAGAGGGTCTCCCGGGAGGAGGGAGACCACATCGTCCACCACCACATCTGAGACGGGCCCTGGCGCCTCGTTTGCAGCCAGGGCAGGATGGTCAGCTCCCGGAGCCCGACCAGGCCATGCGGTAAGAGGCCAGGGCCACGACCATCGTCACTTTCCTGACGTTTTCCGGGTCCATGTTGTCCAGGGTATCGGTCACCCGGTGGAAGTGCTCGTGTTCCTTCCGCTCGTACCACGACCATTCGCAGGTGACGGCGGGAATGTGGTGCAGGAGGAAGACAGAGGCGGAGGTGCCGGGAT
>JBBFMI010000222.1:0-3575 GCA_037478635.1 Candidatus Geothermincolales bacterium
GCACGAAAGGGGGACCCTCATGGCGTCCCGGGGCTGCCCCTACAGCTGCACGTACTGTTCCAATCACGCCCAGAGGAGGATCTATCCCAACCGGGAGAAATACGTGCGCTTCCACAGCGTGGACCGGGTCATGGAGGAGATCAAGGGCATCATCCGGGCCGACACGGATGGGAGACTCCGCTACATCCGTTTTGACGACGATATCCTGACCCTCGACCGGGATTGGTTCAGGGAGCTGGCCCGGCGATACAGGGAGGAAGTCAGCCTCCCCTTCATATGCAACTCCAGGGTCAACCTGCTCGACGAGGAGACGGTGAGGCTGCTGGCGGAGGCGGGGTGTTCCGTGGTCTGCATGGGGATCGAATGCGGCAACGAGACGATGAGGAGAAAGTTGCTGAGGCGACACATGTCGAACTCCCAGATCGTGGAAGCGTTCCGCCTCTGCCGGAAGTACGGGATAAAGACGGTCTCCACCAACATGGTGTCCCTCCCCGACGAGGACCTGGGATGCCTCCTGGAGACCATCAAGATAAACGCCATGGCCAGGCCCAATTGCATGCAGGTCTCCACCTACCATCCCTATCCCAATACCGAGCTGTACGAGTACTGCCGCAGCCGGGGACTTCTGACGGGAATGCACGTAGACACCATCTTCGACGGCAGGAGCGCCCTGGACGTGCCCCTCTTCGGGGAACCCGAGTATGTCTTCGTCAAGCAGAGGTTCTATCCCCTGGCAGAGGTCTATTCCAGGCTGTACGAGATGGGCGGCCTGGGGAGGGCAGGAGAACGCGTCCTCGACCGCTTGATCACTGGCAAGGCGATACCCTGGGAACTGAGAAGACCCGTTTTGGAAAGAGTTGCCAGGTGGGGGGACAGGCATTCCCGCTTCGAGTGGATTTATTATTGAAAAACCGTTCCTCCCCGGACTCTGCCGGAGGCTGGTTGTCCGAGGGAAGAGACCAGCGTCTGTTTTTCCTTGGACGGGACCCAGCGATGATGAGGTTGGCGCTGGTCAGGCGTCGCCGTTCACCTGGGCGCCCGTGCCGCGAGCGAGAGAGGGCGTCCCTTTTTCGCCGGAAAGCGGGCGAGGGGAGGCTTGACAGAAAGGGGAAAACCGAACCAGTGGTCCTTGCCCTTCACCCGGAAGGCGCCCAGGCCGATATATCGAAAGGGCGAGAAAACAAGGCTACGATACCGGGATGTTCGAGGAGCGCGGACGACCGTGACCTTTCCTTTGTGACGGAGGATAAACCGAACGTGGGTAGAAGGCAATTATTGAGCCGAGAGCGGAGCTGAACATCGGCCGCCGAGGGAAGGCAGGTTGATGGAGCGCAGGGAGGTAGGGACATGGCGCGCGTGAGGTTGTGTCCGGGATGCGGTGCCGCCCTGAGGCTGGTGAGGGAGCACGAGTGGCTTGACAACGGGACCATAATCCAGAGGAAGAACCCCGATCACCGGATGGTCTTTTTCGAGATAAACAACCTGGTGGGGACCTTCCGGGAGATCGAGAAGATAATAGGGATGCCCATCGAGCGCATCATAATCGAGGCCAAGAGGAGGGCCACCTTCGATTTCATCGCCAACGCATATCCGGAGGCGGTGAAGTGGGTGGTCCGGGCGCTGGTCGGAGTTAGGCCGGTGGTGAAGAGCATAAGCGCTCTGGGCAAGGTGATGGGTTACGGGGATATCAACCTGAAGAAACTCCGCCGGGTGCACGGCAAGGGGGATTACGTGACCATGACGGTGGAAAATCCCTACTGCATCGAGCTTTTCTGCGGCGATACGCTGGGGTCTTTCGAGGCCATCGACCTGAGGGAGGGAAGCGTTTCCTACCGGGAGATCTCGCCGGATCTTTACGAGGTCACGGCCTTCATCTCCCGTCACCCGGTGGAGCTGCAGGAAAGGCTGAAAGCACGACCCTATTCCCGCAAGCCCGGGGACATCAGCCTCGAGAGGTGCCAGGAATGCGGAGGCCCGCGGGACCTGCAGAGCTTCCGCTGGGATACGGAGAAGGGAATCATAACCCACAGGGACACCGGCTGGAGGATGGCCATGTTCGGGCCGGCCACCGTGGACGCCATCTTCGAGGAGTTGGAGAGGGAGCTGGGGGAGGAGATCCCGAGGGTGGTGGTGGAGGCGCAGAGACGCTTCGTGAAGAGCGGGGTGATGACGGCGAAAAACGTCCGTGGCTTCGGAGATTTCCGATCCCAGATGGCCCTAAGGGGACTGGGGAACGTCGTCAGGTTCGAGGTGGATGAAAAAAGGCTTTCCATGCACATCGAGAACCCGTGCATGCACCTCCTCTTGGCGGGCCTCGCCCTCGGCATCTTCGAGGTGGCCTTCGGTTGCGAGGGAGACCTGGACTGGCGCCTCGACGAGGAAGGGGACATGCACATCGAGGTGAGGGCGAGCGCTTGATCGAACGGTCGTCCCCGCGTACTCGACCTCCTTGCGCGGCCCAATCGAGCGGCCGATCTATGTCATCGATCGATGCTCTCACGGTATCCCATCGGCGTGTGCGAGGATCATCGGCTGTTTTCGGTCGATGGACTCACGCCTCCATCGGTTTCCGGGCAGGCACAGGGAGAGGAATGGCACCTGGGACAACCTTCACGGTATTTGGATAACGCTTCCTGGAGGTCCACCTCGACCAGGTTCGCGAGGCTGCATAACCAGGCAAGGACGTCGGCTAACTCCTCTCGCAGGGCCTCGGCGTCACCCTTCCTCAAAGCCTGGGAGAGCTCCCCCATCTCCTCGACGAGCCAGCAAAAGGTGGCGTGTATTCCCCGCCGGCCATCCCTCTCCAGGTACAACCGGCCCATGAGCTCTTGCAATTCCTTTATGGTCATGACATCACCTCCCGTGGACCAAGGCCGTTGGGCGACCTGGCGTTGCGGGACCACATTACACGACGATCCGTGGATATAGCCGCCAGGTGCTGCTATAATTTAAAACGCCCTTGGGAACGGGGGCGAGTGGCGGAATTGGTAGACGCGCTGGGTTCAGGGTCCAGTGCTCGAAGGAGCATGCGGGTTCGAGTCCCGCCTCGCCCACCAGCTGAACGGGGACGGCGTCAGCCGTCCCCTTTAAAATGTAGGAACGGGTTCTTACACCGGGTGCTTTACCGTAATGGGGAAAGCCGGCGAGGAGATTGGGAGCGTTAACAGGAAAAGCGGTCCGGGCGGGGAAGAACATATAGGAACGGTAGCCGGAGGGGATCGAGGAGTTGTGGGGAGATAGGTCCATATACCGGGGAAGGAGCCCCCGCTTCAGCCGCCGAAAAAGGCGGCGGAGCCCGGCGCCGGCCATCGTGCTGGCGATCGTTCTACTGCTCCTGGGATGTTGGGTCTTCAACCTCACCTGCGGCAGGAAGAAGGAAAAACCTCCCGACCTGGCCCTCGAGTACCTGAACCGGGCAAAACCCCTGGCGGAGGCCACGGCCGCCCAGGTTTCCGCCTGGAAGCAGTTCCTGTCCGAGCTGGAAAGCCTGGCCACTTCCCGGGAGGAGCTCGACGCGAGGTTACGGGACCTGGAGGAACAGTGCCGGGAACTCTGGGAAAGGGCCAAGGAGATCG
>JBBFMI010000223.1:0-3547 GCA_037478635.1 Candidatus Geothermincolales bacterium
GGGCGGTGGTCCCCGCCTTGAGGGAGCCGGCGAAATCGGCCGTGCGGATGTCCTCTCTTACCCCCAGGGCCCCGGCCACGATGTTCGCGCACTGCCTTTCCCGGTAAGGGGCGGTGGTGGTGGCCAGGTATACCGCGTCCACCCCCTTCCGGTCCATCCCCCGCAGGCAATCCATGCCCGCGGCCACCGCCATGGTCACCGGGTCCTCGTCGAAGTTGGCCACCGCCTTCTCGCCCCGGGCGTTGGTGATTATCACCGGGTTCAACCAACCCATCATCCCGAAGATGAGGAAACGGTTCAGGCGGTAGCGGGGCACGTAGCCGCCAAAGGAAACTATCCCTACCATGTCGACCTCCCTTCCCTTCCTGAAACCGTCGAACCTCCTGGGGCCCATCCCCAGGCATCACCCACAATCAAGGAAAGACCACCTCGGAAAAACCTGGATGCCTGGACTTGAGAAAGCGGGCTATTCTCTTCTTCTCTTCCTCTCCCTGCACCCGCTCGACCTCGGAGACGAAAAGCCCGTCCTCGTTTACCCTGTACCTCCACCTTTTCAGAAAGCCGGGAACGGCTATGAAGGCCATGCCACCCGAGCCACAGCAGGAAGTGTCCACCACGGCAGCCTCCAGCAAGTAAAAAAGATCGCGGCCCTCGTATTCTATCACGACCTCCTCCAGGACCTGGTAATACCCGGCGATACTCCTTATCTCCTCGCCGATCGGCTGGTGGACGTGCTCGGCCATCCCGTCCCGACCTCTCACCCGATGGGAGCGACAGCCCTTTCTATATCCGCGAAATCGCCGCGTACGCTTTTCCCGAGATCTCTTCCCTGGCCCCTCGACGACCTCCACGCAGACGCCGTCCCGAGCCCATGCACGGAACCCGAGGAACCAGGCGAAGCGAAGGTCCCTACAATCCCTCCCCGCTTTCTCGGGCCAAGCCGGTTCGACCCTCGTGCTACGAAGGACGCGGACACGTTTCCAGGCCTCTACCCCTTGACGCCTCTGCTCAGTCTCTCCTTCCCATTTAGCACCTTAGTCCGCAATTCCGCAAGTCGCTTGTATAACTTAATAAGCCTTTTGTCCGAGTATACCTGGGCCAGGGTGACCAGCCAGAGGACCTCCCGTAACGGCCGGTGGCCGCCGTACACCATGAGGGGGAAGAAGGTCCTGCACAGGGCGATCTCCAGCTTGCTGAAGCCCGGCAGGTCCAGCACCGGTTTCCTCCGCTCCAGCTCGTGGTTGAGGGGCCTGGCCAGGAGGCCGAGTTCCCTGCACGTCTCGTAGAGCTCGGTCCCCGGGTAGGGGAAGAAGACGCTGAGCAGGAACCAGTCCGGTTGGCAGATCCTGTTAATCTTCACGGTTTCCATGAATTCCCTTCTCGTCTCGGTGGGAAGTCCCACCAGGTTGTAGATGCCGACCTGCAGGCCGTGTTCCCTGGCCGAGCGCACCGCGCGGATGAAATCGTCGTTCGAATAGTGCCTCTTCAGGACCTCCCGCCGTATCCTCTCGCTTCCCGATTCCAGGCCCATGTTGACGAACTTGAAGTTGCACTCGGCGAAGGCTTGGAAGAGCCTGGAATAATCCCTCCCCGGGGTTATCCTGAGGTTAGACCCGAAGAACACGGGGTTTTCCAGTTCCTGGTTGAATTTTTTCAACCTCTCGCACAGCTCCAGGGCCCAGTCGGTATCCACCCCCAGGGTCTCCACCTCCAGGTAGACCTCGCCGATGTTCGGCTGCCTCCTCTTCAGGTCCCGCAGTTCCTCGACCACCTTGCCCGGGTCCCTGAGGCGCACGTACTTCCCGGGCGCGGCCCTTCTTATGGCATGGTTAGAGCAGTAGGTGCAGGTGAAGGGACAGCCCCGTCCCACCAGCACCGAGGGGCGGGAATCGGGTATGGCCAGCCAACGCTGCCACATCTCCCGGTCGGGAAAGGGCAGGGAATCGAGGTCCTCCAGGAAGGGTCGGGGCGGGTTGACCTCCAGGGACCCGTCGGGCCTCTTTATCACCAGGTTCGGTATGCCAGAGGGATACTTTCCCTCCTCCAACTGTTCCGCCAGTTCCAGGGCGGGGAACTCTCCCTCCCCCACGCAGACGGCGTCGAAATCGCTCTCCCGCGCGCACTCCGTGGACTTCAAGGTGGCATGGGGCCCGCCAAGGACGGTGAACAGGTCCGGCCTCCTCCGCTTGAGGGCGCTCACCACCTCCCGCAGGAAAAGATATTCGGTGTACACCCCGGTGAAGCAGACCAGCCCTGGGTCGAAGGCCTCCACCTCCCTGAATAGCACCTCCGGTTCCTCCCGGGTGAGGACGGCCAGCGAGGTCTGGTGGCCCGCCCGCCTTAATACCGAGGAGATGTAGGATATGCCGAACTGGACCCTCTCCTGTATCAGGACGGGTTTCTCCACCGACGGGGGGTCCTCCTCGGAGTGGACGAAAAGCACCCTCATCTCTGGCTCGCCTTTCCCTCGTCTTGGACACCACGGCCATCAAACTTATATCCCACCGCGAGCAGCGTGAAAAGGGCGGGGTGCCCGAGCCCTTCCGCGGTCCCAGCCACGGAGTTTAAGAATAGAAAGCCCCGTATCTTGCTCCCGTTCCGTCTCTCAGCCCTTCGACCCCGAAGGGCTGACTGGTTTCGGAAAAGAAAACCCCGGGTTTTACCCGGGGGAACTTTCTGCCCCACGCCCTCCTTTGGGCCAGGCCTTTCCAACGAGCGGTCCGAAGCGTCAGGCCTTCTCGCCCTCCTGGGCGGGAGGGGTGAAAACCCGCTGGGCCAGCTCCCTGTCCAGCATCATTAGGACATAACCCTCCTCCTTGCCCATCTCCAGCTGGTCGAGGATCTTCTGGGGGCTCGCCACCTCCTCCACCTGTTCCTTGACGAACCAGGCGAGGAAGTTGGCGGTGGCATGGTCCTTCTCCTCCACGGCCATGCTCATGAGGTCGTTTATCCTCCTGGTGACCAGCTTCTCGTGTTCCACGGTGGTCCGGAACACGTCGGTGACCGACTGGTATTCCGTCTTCGGCTGATCGAAGGCCCTGATCTCGGCCCTTCCTCCCGCCTCGCTAATGTAATCGAAGAACATGAGGGCGTGGGCCCTCTCCTCCTCGGCCTGCACCAGCATCCAGTTGGCAAAACCATCCAAGCTACGGGCCTTGAAGTAGGCCGCCATGGCCAGGTAGAGGAACTCGGAATAGAATTCCCACTTCATCTGGTCGTTCAGGGCTTCCTGCATCCTCTCCGAGAGCATAGCCTGTTCCCCCCTTTCACTTTTTTCACAGACCCATCAAACGCACTTCCATCTCGTTTTCACAAGTCCTCGTCCTCACCTCGAAAAAATCGGTGACCCATGGGACCCGGGCTTACCGCCTGCCCTTGACCGGCCACGACCATCCAGCCCGCGGTGGCCTTGCCCCTTTCCTCCCTCCATATCCCGTGCCCCCTTACCCGGTTCCCTTCTACCCCGTTTTAATCGATATCATACTTGAGGAAGAAAAAAACGGCTTGTATGATGGCTGTCATACCCTTCGCCTTTCAGCCCGGACTC
>JBBFMI010000224.1:0-3546 GCA_037478635.1 Candidatus Geothermincolales bacterium
TGGAGCTCCTCCTCCACCCGGCAGCGCTCCGTCATTCCCCTCCACCGCTTCCAAGTCTCCAGGGCCGACCGGAGCCGTTCGGGAGGGAACCCGCATTTCCCGGCGAAATCGCCCAGTCTGGTCAACTCGAGAAAAACGGACCCTTCGTCCCTGTCCAATCGCCACACCTCGTCGGCGTGGGCACAGACGTGACCCCCGAGGCGCCTCGCGATCTCCGCCGCCGAACCGCTGTGGTCCACGTGGGCATGGGTCAGCACGATCCTCTCGAGCCGGTTCACCCCCGCCCTTCTCACCAGCTCCACCAGCATATCCACCAGGGGGCCGTAAAGGGGAGGGACGTCCAGCAGCAACGGGTCTTGCCCGGTGAAGAGATAATAGTTCAGATTCTGGAGAGGGCCCTGAACGGGGATCTCTATCCTGAATATTCCCGAAGCTACGGGCTTGATGAACCCAGTATCGTCCATCTCTCAGCCATTCCGGTACCCGACGGATCGCATCAGCTCACCAGGGCCGAGTCCAGGTAGGGCTCCCAGGCCCTGGGTATGCCCCCCTCCATCCCGTAGAGCCAGGCATAACCCTTGGGCCTGAAGGGCCTGCGCAGGAGCCTGAGGCCCGCCTCGTGGGGCAGGCGGTTCATCTTGCGCGCGTTGCAGCGGCGGCAGGCGGCCACCACGTTCTCCCAGTCGTGCTTGCCGCCGCGGCTCCTGGGCACCACGTGATCGATGCTCTCCGCCCTACCCCCGCAGTACTGGCAGGTATGATTATCCCGGGCGAAAACGGCCCGTCGGGTCAGGGGTATCCCCTTCTGGGGCACGTGAACGAAGTACACCAAGCGGATTACCGAGGGCACTGGCACCGACAGGGTCTCGGACCTGATGTAAGCCCCGTCCCTCTCCAGGATCTCCGCCTTTTTCTTCAGGACCAGCACGACGGCGCGACGCACGTTCACCGTGTTCAGCGGCTGATAGCTGGAGTTCAACACCAGCACTTTCCCCGCAGCCGCCTCGCCGTTACCGTCCGTTGTGCTCTCCTTCTTCATCTCCCCTATCATCCCCGGCTTCGTTTCTTCATATCATAAACCATGCCCCCGACCTTGAACAGCTGACCCTACGGCCTCCAAGGGCGCGAGGCAACCCTCCGGGAAAGGTTGACCTCGATAACCGCGACATCATCCCGCCGGGGCAAGCCACCGCTTTCCAGGCGGGGATCCAGGAAAACCCAGGGGAAGGAGCGTGCGAACATCAATTGAGGCAATAGCCGTAGACACCTTGACGTACCGACGCTTTCCATCGAGATGGACGTCGGTATAGCGCGACGGGCCTGCCCAGCTCCGTGCGAAGAGAGCGAATGCTGGCCCTGGTATCCCTCGACCTCTTCCCACTGGCCCGAGCTCCCGTGGGTCATGGTCCCCGGACCGCCGAGGTCACGCCCCCACAAGCCAAGAAGGTGGACTATCCCGACCCAAGGGTCCGGGACCGCGTCGGTCGACAATCCCGTGGGCAAAACCTATGCTTTCCCTTCCCCCCTTCCCCACCTCGAGCGCAGGGCGAAGGCTATAAAGGGAACGGAATGCCAGGCCAGGCCCAAGAGAGCGGCGCCCATGGCCTTCGCCGG
This sequence comes from Candidatus Geothermincolales bacterium, assembly GCA_037478635.1. Lineage (GTDB taxonomy): Bacteria > Actinomycetota > Geothermincolia > Geothermincolales > RBG-13-55-18 > JACVJK01. The sequence goes on from JBBFMI010000224.1 coordinate 1,615, forward strand.
ACGGTACCCCTTCGACCTCCGGTAGGAGGAGAACGCCTTTAGGGACAGGGGCAGGTAAAGCGCAAGACCGGTGACGAGTCCCGGCACGTACCTCCTCGCTTTCATGGAAGCGGCAAGATGGAGGAGGGCGTTGGCATGGAGCAGGCTCGCCATGCTCAACCCGAGGAAAGGCTCCCGCCGCGCCAACATCGCGCCCCCCAGGCATCCGGCGACCATGGCGGCGTTAACCCCCACCACGATGGGGATGGAAGCGTGTTCGAAAGCCCTGGGGGCGACATCCTTGGCCACCTCGAGAAAACCCCCGGGCCAAAGGTATTCCTCGACCACGTGGGCGCACGATGCCGCAAGAAGCCACCAGTAAACGCCGCTCTCATTGCGCTCCGGTCCCGTCATCTTCTCTCCCCCTTCGATCCCTGGCGCCCTTATAACCCTCGACGTCGAATACGAGGATGTCTACGGCAAAAAGCCCGGTGCTTTTTCGAAAGTCCCGGTCCCGGCCTCCCGACCGCGGCAGGTTCTGGCTACCCCTCCCTGAATACAGACCTCAGCAGGCAGCCCGGTCCACTGGCTCCACCCTGCCGCCCTGTTCCCGGTATATCTCCGGGAGGATCGAGGCCAGGTGGTTGTATTCCATGAGGCTGTGGATGCAGGTTCCGCGCGCCAGCTCCAGGGGATCCACCACCGGCGAGAGCTTCACCCTCACCGGCCTGCCATCCCTCATCGTGTAGCCAGACCAGTACCGGCTCCGGTATTCCACTCCCTCTTCCGTGGCCCTCACCGCGTGCAGGAAAACGGTGACGGGCAGGTTGATCCCGGCCAGGTAGACGTTGGCGCAGTAAGCCCTGGCGAAGCCCGATCCTTCCTCTCCCGGCGCGGGTATCCCGAACTCCTCCGGCGAAAGGAACTCGATCTTTATCCTCTGGGGAAACCTGGTGTGGACCCGTTCCGTCACGTAGTGGACGCTGCCGTAGATCCTCTCCCTCAGGGGGATGCCGGACCGGTCCAGGTGCCTGCCGGGATCCCTGGCCCTGACGGCGTAATGGGCCACCGGGCACCAGATGACGTATCTCAGGTCTTCCAGGCAATGCCAGCTGAACCACCAGTCCAGCATCTCGGGAGTCACCCCCGGCATCCTGACCAGGGTGGCGGCAAGTCCCGAGCCATCCGGCATGACCGTGTAACCGGTCTCCAGGCCCAGGTATCCGGGCTCGGCCAGCGCAGCCCGGTCCTGGATGGGGGTGGCTTGGCGATGATCAACCGGTCCCGCGTTCACCCGTTCCAGGTCTTCCCTGGGAATATCAGCCAGCATCCGGTAGCGGTACCCCGCGTAGGGCCTTGACCCTTCCTGTGGCTTCAATCTCCTTCCCTTGAGGCCCCGCAGATATGCCATGTCCACCCGCTCCGGGTAAAGATATGTCCTCTTGAGGACTCCCTCGATCATGCCCATGCCATCCACCCCCATCTAAAAGCCTGAATCCCGGATGGCCCATCCGGGATTATTCCAGAACATTCCATCTTCACTTCTTTTCGGGTCCGCCGCCACGCCCTTTCACCGCTTCTTTCCCGCGCCTGCCGTCCCCGGGATAATGGAGACGCCGGGAGACGGTCTCCGCGGCCCTCATTACCTCCTTCACCAGATCCGACCCCGCCTCACCCTTAACCCTTCCCGCCGGGCCGGGCACCACTATCGCCGCCACCGCCTTCCCCTCGTGGTCGAACACGGGCGCTCCCACCGCGTTGATCCCCACGTCTATCTCCTCCCTGTCCAGGGAGAACCCCCTCCTGCGGGTCCTTTCCAGCTCCCTTCTCAGCTCATCCCTATCGTCGATGGTGTTGGGGGTCAGCTTCGGGAGATCGTCGCCCACGAGCCTTTCGAACAGCTCGGGAGGGGAAAAGGCCAATATGGCCCTGGCGCCCGCCGCGGCATGTACC
>JBBFMI010000225.1:0-3540 GCA_037478635.1 Candidatus Geothermincolales bacterium
GACTATACTACCTCGGGATTCGCTCCCTGACGGTTCATGGTCCCGTTCTTGCCGCGTTAAATGATATCCTCGGCTTTCCGCGAAGTCAACAAATACAGGGCCATTTCATACTCTGGGGTTATAACCCGGGCGACCTTCCTCGGTATCGTCCACCCGGTTGGCCTCGATCGCGGCGAGGCTCTTGTCCCGCCGTATCAAGAATGGCTTCATTACAGGGATGTATCGATGTCTCGACCTCGTCAAGCCTCGCCTCCCGAAAGCCTTTCCGCGAGCACCCGTTCCCGGTAGAGTATGCGGAGCCCGGTGAGGGTGAGCAGGGGGTCGTGGTGCCCTATGGTCCTGCACTCCGGGAGGACCACCTCGGCCAGGCCTCCCGTGGCCACCACCTCCGCCTCTCCTCCCAGCTCCTCGACCATCATCTCCACCACCCTGTCGACCTGCCCGGCAAACCCGAAGATGATGCCCGATTGGAGGCCCCAGGCGGTGTTCTTGCCTATGACCCCGGGGGGGCGGTGGAGCTCCACCCTGGAAAGCCTGGCCGCCGCGCTGAACAGGGCCCTGGTGGATATCTCGATGCCAGGGGCGATGGCTCCTCCCAGGTACTCCCCGCTCGGGGAAACCGCGTCGAAGGTGGTAGCGGTGCCGAAGTCCACCACCACGCAGGGCCCTCCGTATATCCGGTGGGCGGCCACGGCGTTCACCAGGCGGTCCGAGCCGACCTCCTGGGGATTGTCCATCAGGATGGGGATGCCCGGGTCCAGGTTATGCCCCACTATGTATGTCTCGAACCTCCAGTACTTGTGGGACATCTCCTCCAGCGCCATGGTCGCCGAGGGCACCACCGACGAGATGATCACCGCGTCGAAATCCGAGAAGGACAACCCCTTCAACCCGAGAAAACCCTGGTAGTAAAGGGCGAGCTCGTCGCCGGTCTTGTTGGCGTCGGTGGATATGCGCCAGCTACCGACCAGCTCCTCTCCCCGGTAGGCCCCTATGACGGTATGGGTGTTCCCCACGTCGATGGCAAGGAGCATCTTCCACCTCCTCGACAAGGTCCCCCCGGCCGGCTTGCACCGCCTTCCTCGAACGGGCCGGGCATGCTTCGTCTCCGTTCTTTTTCGCCGACGACTTTCGCGGTCAGCCCGATTTCGCCTTTCTCGTGGAATCAACAGGGCAACCGAAAGCGCGGACCGCGATGGTACTGTACCATCTTCTCCCTTTCTGCCGCACTCTTATCATTCCCCGCTTCCCGGCCCAATCACCGCCTCCACCTCGAGGGACATGTTTAGGGCCTTGGAGCTGTGGGTCAGGTAACCCATGGATATGCGGTCAACGCCGGTGGAAGCGTATTCTTCGAGGTTTTCAGGGGTCACGCCCCCGGAAACCTCCAGGACCACCCTGCCCGCTGACCGTCTCACCGCCTCCCTCACCTCCTGGGGAGCGAAATTGTCCAAGAGAACTATGTCCGCCCCGGCCTCTATCACTTCCTCGAGCTGTCCCAGCTCCTGGATCTCCACCTCCACCGGGAACTCTCCGCCCACTTTCTCCTTCATTCTCCTAACCGCTTCGCCGGGGCTTCCCACCACGGCGATGTGGTTGTCCTTGATCAGCACTCCGTCGTAGAGCCCCTTCCGATGGTTGACCCCGCCGCCCGCCCGGACGGCGTACTTCTCGAGCTCTCTCAACCCGGGCGTTGTCTTGCGGGTGTCCAAGATCTTGACCCCGAAGGGAGCCGCCACCTCCACGCAGCGAGCGGTGACGGTGGCTATGCCGGAAAGGCGCTGGAGGAAATTGAGGGCCGTTCTCTCTCCCTCGAGGATGGCATGCAGGGGACCCCTTATCCTCGCGAGCGCCTCCCCTCTCCTTACCCTTTCGCCATCCCTTTTCAAGGGCTGGAAATCCACCTGGGAGGAAAGCAGTCGGAGGACCATGGAGGCCAAGGGAAGGCCTGCCACCACGCCGTCCTCCCATGCGTAGATCACTCCCTCTCCCTTGAGCTCCCTGGGAATCAGGGATTCCGTGGTCACGTCTCCCCTGGCCCCCAGGTCCTCGTCCAGGGCCTTTCTCGCCGCCTCCAGAAATGCCTGCCTCAGTCCCTCTTCCATCCTCTAGCCTTTCCCTTTCCCTTGAGCTCCCTGGGGACCAAGGACTCCGTGGTCACGTCTCCCCTGACCCCTGGTCCTCGTCCAGGGCCTTTCTTATCGCTTACATGAAGGCCCGTTTCAGTCCGTCTTGCCTGACCTACCCTGCCTCGAGTCAATTCTTCATCTATCTTTTGATCCTCGCCCCAGCTCCAACCGCTCACTCGTCTCGGGCAGACCCGCCGCAAGAAGCCAAGTTTAAAGGAGGCCTCTCCTTCCGAGCGCGCTTCCGGGACCAGATCACCAACGGTATTCGGGGGTCGCCAGCTCACCCACTTTCTTGGTGTAAACCTTCAGCCTTCCCCCGTTCCTACGGAATATGATATGCCGACGCCAGTGTTCCGCCTCGCCGGGAAAATCGGTCCTGAAGTGGCACCCCCGGCTCTCCTCCCTCATCAGCGCAGCTTCCACTATGATCCTCGCCACGATGAACATGTTCTGAAGCTCCAGGCCAGCGGGGCTCAGGAACTGCAGGCCTAAAAGGTCCCAGTTCTCCTCCAGGAACTTCCTCGCCTCTTCCAACCCCTCCCGGTTCCTCCTCACGCCCACGTCGTCCATCATGAGCTGCTGGAGGTGTGCCCTCAGCAATTGCAGGTCCACCGGGAGGTCCCTCTTCTTCCGGCGGTGAGAAAGGGGCGTCATCTGCGGTATCTCCAGCTCACCCGCCTCCCGGCGCCGGGCGAAATCCTCCGCGATCCGGTGGCCGAAAACCAGGCCTTCCAGCAGCGAGTTGCTGGCCAGCCGGTTGGCGCCGTGCACACCGGTGCAGGCCACCTCGCCGCAGGCGTAAAGTCCCTTTACCGAGGTCTTGCCCCAGATGTCGGTGACCAGCCCTCCGCTGGCGTAATGGGCAGCGGGCGAGACCGGTATGGGCGTGCGGGTGATATCTATGCCCGCTTCCAGGCAGTGGATATAGATATTGGGGAATCGCTCCTTCAACCTCTCCGGGGGTATGCGGGTCGCGTCCAGGAAAAGGTGGTCCTCGTCCTGCTCCTTCATGATCCGGACCATCTGTCGGACCACCACGTCCCTGGGGGCCAGGTCTTCAAGGGGGTGCACGCCTTTCATGATCCTTTTCCCCCGGTGGTCAACGATCACGGCCCCTTCGCCTCTAACGGCCTCGCTGATCAGCCACCGGGGACTCTCGGGCAGGTGAAGGGCGGTGGGATGGAACTGTATGAACTCGAGGTCGGCCACCTCGGCTCCCGCCCGGAGGCCCACGGCCACCCCATCTCCGGTACATATCTCGGGATTGGTGGTAGTAAGGTAAACCTGGCCCAAACCGCCCGTGGCCAGCACCACCGCGGAGGCGAGGAAGCAGCTGAGGGTTCCCTTGTCGACGTCCATGCCCAGCACGCCGAGGCACCTGTTCTCGTCCACCAGCAGATCTATCACGAAG
>JBBFMI010000226.1:0-3523 GCA_037478635.1 Candidatus Geothermincolales bacterium
GAGACCCGGGACCCCGGGCTTAGCCCGCTCAAGTGGGAGGACATGGAGCCGGCCGAGATCCTGCAGGCCATCAGGAGAGCGGGGATCGTCGGCCTGGGAGGCGCGGCTTTCCCCACCCACGTCAAGTTGTCGCCGCCCAAGGATTATCCCATCGACACTGTCATAATCAACGGCGCGGAGTGCGAGCCCTATCTCACCTCCGATTACCGCATTATGGTGGAGAGGGCGGAGGAGGTGGTCACCGGGCTCATGATCATAATGAAGGCGGTGGGCGCCAAGAGGGGGATCATAGCCGTGGAGGCTAACAAGCCCCTGGCCATAGGGAGGCTCTCGGAGGTTGCCCACGCTTACGACCTCGAGGTTTTCACCCTGCCCGCCCGTTACCCCCAGGGGGCCGAGAAGGTCCTCATATACCAGGTGCTGGGGAGGCAGGTGCCCTCCGGGGGACTTCCCATGCACGTGGGCGTGGTGGTGAACAACGTGGGCACCGCCCAGGCCATAGCCTATTATTTCCGCACCGGGCTTCCCCTGGTGAGGAGGGTGGTGACGGTTACCGGGTCCATCGTGGCCAAGCCCTCTAACCTCCTGGTCCCCCTGGGCACAACGTTCTCCGAGGCGATAAAGGCCTGCGGGGGCCTGAAAGCCCAGGCGTCCAAGGTTATCATGGGAGGGCCCATGATGGGCGTAGCCCAGTACACCCTGGAGGTGCCCGTGATCAAGGCGACCTCCGGGATACTGGTCCTATCCACCGATGAAGTGGATTACGAGATACCCAGGGCCCCGGTGTGCATACGGTGTGGCAGGTGCGTGGCGGTGTGCCCCATGAAGCTGGTCCCCACCCAGCTGGCCAAGGCGGCCTTCGTGGGGAACCTGGAGGAGCTGGAGAGGTTGGACATCGTCGATTGCCTGGAGTGCGGTTCCTGCGCTTACACCTGCCCGACCAAGAACCAGCTGGTCCAGCTCATAAGGCTGGGAAAGGCGGAGCTCGCTGCGAGCAAGCAGAAGGAGAGGGAGCAGTTGTGACTTTATATATGTGATCCAGGAGGGAGAGGTTGGAAGCGCACAGGCTGGTCCTTTCCTCCTCGCCTCACGTGCGGGAGCGCATCACCACCCGCAGCATCATGCTCCAGGTGATCCTGGCGCTTATGCCGGTCACCGTGTACAGCGTGGTCATCCACGGGGTGCACGCTTTCTACGTGCTCTTCTTCTCCATCGCGGGGGCGGTCCTGGGGGAGTACTGGTGCAGGCGGGCAGAAGGGTCAGGATCACCCTGGACGACGGGAGCGCCTTTCTCACCGGGCTCCTGTTGGCCCTGACCCTGCCCCCCCATCTTCCCGGCTGGATTGCCTTCGTGGGCGGGCTTGTGGCCACCACCCTGGGGAAGCAGGTTTTCGGCGGGCTGGGCCACAACATCTTCAACCCCGCCCTGGTGGGAAGGGCGGTGGTCTTCGTCTCCTGGGCCTCCCACGTGGCGGCCGGCTACGTGAAATCGGCTAAGATAGGCGTCGCCTCCACTTCCACCCACCGGCTCATCGAGAGGGCGGTGGACGTGGCCAACGGGGCCACCCCCCTGGCGGCCATGAAGATCGTTTACGACCCGTCGACGAGCCCCCTCGGGGCGGCAGGCGTGCCCCAGGGGATAAAGCCCTCCACCTATTACGGGCCGCTACTTTTCGCCAACCCGTGGGGCTGCTTGGGAGAAGTATCGGCGCTCCTGCTGATACTGGGAGGGCTTTACCTCGTCGCGACCCGGATCATCGACTGGCGGATACCGCTGTCCTACCTGGCCACCGTGGCGGTGCTCACGGCCATCGTGGGCAGGGACCCGTTGTTCTACCTCTTGGCCGGTGGCCTGCTTATCGGGGCCATCTTCATGGCCACCGATTATGTCACCAGTCCCCTGGCGAAAGGCGGCAGGATAGTCTACGGCATAGGCCTCGGGGTCCTGACCTGGCTCATGCGTTTTTGGTCCAACAACCCGGAGGGGGTAATGTTCTCCATACTGTTCATGAACGGGCTCACCCCCATCATAGACCGTTACATATATCCGCACGGTTACGCGAAGAAGGGGAGAAGGGCAAGCGATGAGAAAGCTGCTTGATCTCAGCCTCAGGTTGTTCATCGTGTGCGCCCTTGCCGCCCTCGCGTTGGGGTTCGTGGACGCCCTGGTAAAGGACAGGATCGAAGAGCAGGAGAGGAAGAGGAAGGCCACGGCGGCGGAGAGGGTCCTCGCCCCGGCGGGAGCGGTGCCGGAGGAGAGCCCGGAGCTCACCGAGGAATTGAAAGCCGATTTCCCCGACCTCATCGGCGTCTTCCGGGGCCTGGGCGATGGGGGTGAGACATTGGGATACGCCTTCGTCCTCAAGAGCAAGGGTTATAACTTCATAACCATGGCGGTGGGCGTGGACTTGGAGGGGAAGGTTTTGGGCCTGGATTTCATCACCAACGAGGAGACACCTGGACTCGGCGCCAAGGTGCTGGAGGACGAGGCGTACCTCTCCCAGTTCACGGGCAGGGGGCCGGATAAGCTGACCCTGAAGGTGGACGTGGACGCCTACACCAGCGCCACCTATACCTCCAAGGGAGTCACCAACGGCGTGAACATGGCCCTCGAGATGTGGAGGGAGATACGGGAAAGGGGAGAGTAGGCCTTGGAGGAGAAGAAGACTCTCTGGGGCGAGTTCAAGAAGGGCATCATAGACGCCAATCCCCTGCTGGTGCTGATGGTGGGCCTCTGTTCATCCCTGGCGGTGTCCACCAGGGTCGAGAACTGCATCTTCATGGGAATCGCGGTGATCTTCGTCCTCACCTGTTCCAACGTCATCATCTCGCTCATCCGCAGGTTCATCCCCGACCAGGTAAGGATCCCCATATTCATAGTGGTGATCGCCTCCTTCGTGACCATCGTGGACCTGACGCTCAAAACCCTGCCCGCGGTGTACGAACGCCTGGGGGTCTGGATCCCCCTGATAGTCGTGAACTGCATCATCCTGGCCAGGGCAGAGGGTTACGCCTCCAGGAACGAGGTCCGCTACGCGGTCATGGACGGGCTGGGCATAGGCCTGGGTTACACGCTGGTGCTCCTGGTGATGAGCGTTTTCAGGGAACTTTTCGGCACCGGGAAGATTGTGCTTTTCGACGTCACCGTCATCGACCTGAAGACCAGGTCGACGCCGACCATCCTCGTCATGTTCCCCGGGGCCTTCATCACTTACGCTTTGCTTTCCGCCCTGTTGCAGTGGTACCAGTTGCGGAGGAAGAGGTTTAAGGGAGGGGAGGCTGAATGAACGAGGCCTGGCGTTACTTCCTGATATTCTTCGGGGCGGCCCTCGTCTCCAACATCCTCCTCATCCGCTTCATCGGGCTCTGCCCCTTCTTCGGGGTTTCCAACAGCCTCGAGACTTCCCTGGGCATGAGCATATCGGTCATCTTCGTGATGACCATGGCCTCCTCGGTGAGCTGGATCGCGTGGAACCTGGTGCTGGAGCCCCTGGGGGTGGGGGAGTTCCTCTACATCCCCACC
>JBBFMI010000227.1:0-3523 GCA_037478635.1 Candidatus Geothermincolales bacterium
GGGGGCCTTCCCGTAGGGGGCCGGGAACACGATGATATCGGCTCCCGCCAGCCTGGGCAGCTTGGCCAGGACCAGGTGAGAGGATATCCCCGAGATGGGAGACTCGTACAGGGCTCCGGCGCAGTCCATGTGGGCCAGGATGGGGACGTTTATGTCGGGGTCCTCCGCCAGGGCCTGCAGGGCGGGAAAGCCCACCGCCAGGTAGTTGACCATGATGGCGTTGGCCCCCGCCTCCACCGCCCTCTTGGCCACCTCGAACATCTGCGGGATGGGTCCAGAGACGTTCACCGTGTAGAGGGTGTGCTCGCCGGTCTCTTCGTAGACCCTCTTCTCCATGGCCATGTAGGCCTTCACCCGATCGACCACCCGGTTGAACTCCATGTCGGCTATGAGCTCGTCGTCCTTCACGCAATCGCATCCGCCCAGGGCGGCCTCGTAGAACAGCCTCTCCCCCAACTCGCTGGAATACCCCGTGCAGGGCTTGATCATGTTGTTGAGCAGCGGCCGGTCGTACACGCCCAGGATCTTCCTCACGCCCTCGATGCCGAACTTTGGCCCCTGGAATCCGTCGGTGTACTTCTTGGGGAAGCTGATGTCGAGGAGCTTGATCTTGCCCCCCATGGAGATGTTCCCCACCACCGCGGTTAGAAGCATGGGTATCTGGCTCTCTATGTTGCGGTAGGGGAAGGCGATCTGCACCACGTAGGTGCGCTCCTCCACTCCCCGGGGGACCTCGAACTCGTGGTTGGGCACCTCGTAGATGCCGATGACCTTGGCCACGTGCTTCGATCGGACCTCCGGCGTCTCCCCGGGCACCGGCGTCCAGGTACCCGTGGACTGCTCAATGGCCAGGAAAGGGGCCAGGTGGTACATGATGAGGTCCCTGGGCAGGGCGGTGTAATAGGTGGCCACTATGTAGTCGTCATCGTACACTATCTCCGGAAGAGCTCTCGGTTGTGCCTGGTAATCCAGCACGGCCATCACCCCTTCACTCGTACTCTTTCCTCCAACCCGCTTCACCGGTCAACGTCCATCCAGGGCGCACGCTTCCTCGCCCTCGTTCAAATCACGGCATATGCCCCTGATGCTCTGGTAAAGGCACTTGAAGGTGGAGTACATCTCCTCGTATATCCTGCAGTTCTCCCTCTGGGGCGAGAAGGTCTTTCGGACCCTCACCGTGCCCTTGATGTCCCGGTACCTCTTCAGCCTTCCCAGCCCCACCGCCACCGCCAGGGCGCATCCCACCGCGCCCGCCTCCTGGGGGCTATCCACCGCCTCCACCGTCCTGCCGGTGACGTCGGCGAGGATCTGCATCCACAGGTCGCTCCTGGCCCCGCCCCCGATGGCCCGCAGGGTCCGGCAGGGGAATCCCTTCCTCTCGGCCACCTCGAGGAGCCAGCGGCAGTTGAAGGCCACCCCCTCGTAAATGGACCGCAGGAGGTGTTCCCTCCTGTGTTCCAGCGAAAGGTTGACGAAGGCGCTGCGCAGGGAGGTGTCGGTGATGGGCGACCTCTCCCCGAACATCCAGGGAGCGAAGAGCAACCTGCCGGCGCCCGGCTCCACCGTCTCGGCCACCCGGTCCAACACCTCGAAGATGGCCATTTCGCCGCCCTTTCTCGCCGCCTCCTCCCACTCCTCCGGCCTGGCCAGGTTGTCGGCGAACCACTTCAGGCACGCTCCCGCCGTCTCCGTCTCTCCGATCAGCAGGAACATCTCGGGGTCCGGGGAGACCACGGACACCATGCCGTGCTTCCCGATGTTCACCGGTTTTCCCACGCTCACGCACAGCCAGCCCGACGTGCCCAGGCAATAGTGGCCGTCGCCGTCCTCCAGGGCGCCCGAGCCGGTGGCCGCGGCCGGCACGTCCCCCATGCCCGCGATAACCGGTATCCCCGGCACCAGGCCCATCTCCGCGGCGGCCTTTTCGCGGAGGTGGCCCACCACCTCGGTGCATGCCCTGAGCTCGGGAAGCTTGTCGAGGGGGATCCCCAGGATCCCGGCGAAGAGCCGGGACCAGCTCCTGGTCCTGGAGTTGAGCAGGCCGGTCACCCCGCCGGCGGTATGGTCCATGGCCATGACCCCTGTTGCGCGACAGACCAGGAAGCCGGTGACGTCCAGGAACTTGGAGGTATCCCTGAATACCTGGGGTTCTTCTTCCCTGATCCATTGGAGCTTGCACACCACGTCCTTGCCGGACGGTACCGCTCCAACCAACGTCATCGCCACCCGTGGGCCTCCAATCTTCCTCACCAACCTCCTGGCCTGGTCCTCCGCCCTATCGTCCATCCAGATGATGGCGGGGCGCAGGGGAACGCCGTCAGCTCCCACCGGCACCACCCCCATCATCTGCCCGGCGAAGCCGATCCCCACCACCCCCTCCGGCCTCGCGCCCGCCCGGGCCAAGACTTGGCGGGTGGCAGTGCATATCGCCCTCCACCAGTCATCCGGGTCCTGCTCCGCCCAGTGGGGCCGGGGGTAGGATAGGGGGTAGGGCTGGAAGTCGGAGGCCACCACCTCCCCGGACAGGGTGACCAGGGCCGCCTTGGCGCCTCCCGTCCCCACGTCGTAGCTGAGGACCAGCTCTCCTTCCTCCACGGCCTTCCTCCCCTCGATCTCTCCCAGATATCTACCGCCGGGGCCTTGCCATCAGAACTTGAGGTCGATGGATTCCACCTTCCCGTCCTTGTCGATGTGGTCTACATAGATGGGGACGGTATCGCCCTTGCCCGAGGACTTGATCACCTCTCCCGCCAGCTTTATTACGTCCATGGGGTTCAGCGCGGCCTCGGGCGGGAGCACCCCTTTCTCGGCGATCATGCCCTCGCTCATGGCGATGGCCCCCAGGGCTGCAGGGATCCCGGTGCCCTCTCCCATGCCCATGCCCTTGGAGGTCATGGAGAACACATAGGTGTGAGGCTCCCCGTCCTTCAGCCCCTTGACCACTATCTTCAGGCATCCCATGGGCTCGGTGATGCCCGCTTCCCGGAGCAGCTGGTCCCGGCGGGAGATGACGAACGCCACGGCGAACTCCCTGGGCACCACCTTCTGCCCCTGCACCTCCAGCGGCTCGTCGGAAGTGAGGCCCAGCCTCACCATGCTCTTGATCAGCTCGGCGTAGGAAACCGGGAGCACCAGGCCCAGGTTGGTTACCCTCTTCACCCCCTTGATGTACTTGGGAAGGGTTATGGTCTCGGGGTGAGGATAGGCGTAGACCGGGTAAATGCCTATGTTCTTGAACTCCGTCTCCTCCTCCAGGGCTTTCCCGCTCTCCTCGAACAGGCGTACCGTCTTGAACTCCCCGTCCAGGAAGACCGGGATGTCTATCTCCATGGAGTGGAAGCGGTGCTTTATCACCGCCGGTCCCTCCACCGGCTCGCCCCCGTGGGCGTGATATATGTCCACCGACTCCACCTGGTCCAGCATCTGTTCGGCGCAGAAGCGCACCAGAAGGTTGGCCATGCCGGGAGAACTGCCCATGCCCACCAGGGCAGAGATCCCCTTGGCCTTGGCCTCCACGTCCATC
>JBBFMI010000228.1:0-3516 GCA_037478635.1 Candidatus Geothermincolales bacterium
AGAGAGGGAGGTGATGAGCGGCGGACAGCAGGGATCTGGCGGTGGCCGCGGCAAGGGCGGCCTCGGACAAGAAGGCGAGGGACATACTGGTGCTCGACATGAGGCAGGTGTTCCTGCTCACCGATTACTTCGTGATCTGTAGCGGGGGGACCGACCGCCAGGTGGGCGCCATCCAGGAAGCGGTGGAAGAGCGCCTGCGGGAACTGGGCGTAAAGCCGGTTAGACGGGAGGGAGAACAGCACAGGAAATGGGTCCTCCTGGATTACCTGGATTTCGTAGTCCACATATTCCGCCAGGAGGAGAGGGAATACTACGAGATCGAGAGGCTGTGGAAGGACGCCCCCCTGGTGGAATGGGGCGAAGAGGATAAGGGGGAAGTCCAGGAGGACGCCAGGGAAGCCAGGGCTTGAGGTATAGACACCCTGTCTTATGACCCCCGGGGAGTTTGACGCGAGGGGGGTCTGAACCTATACTAATTCCCGGAATACCGGGGCCGTGGCGCAGTGGGAGCGCGCTACCTTGGCATGGTAGAGGTCACGGGTTCGAGTCCCGTCGGCTCCACCAGATAGAAATGAAAGGGCCCTTTAGGGCCCTTTTCATATGGGATGGTCGGTGTTTCCTGGTAAACCCGAGGGGGAGTGCGATCGGTGGGTTTTTACGGGTAGGAGAACAGTCGGCATCCCGTTTTTTTGCGCGAGTTGCGGGCACCTTTTGGGGTACCGCAGTGGAAATGCGAGGTTTAACCCTCTTATGGACATGATATCCTGGTAAGGTTACGGTTTCCACGCAAACGGTTCCACTATCCTTATCCACGCAGAAGGTTCACGTATCCGGCATCCGGAGAGCTCCCCCAAGCGATTGGGTGTTGAATTCATTATCGTTTTCATCAATTACAGTTCACTAAAGTGGAATCCGATGACTCCCTTGCGATGACAAAGGCGCCCAAGGCCGGAGAACACATAGGAAAGGTCCGGGTTTTATTGCTAAAAAGTGGAATTATTCTTCCTCCCGGTAACTCGGGAAGAAAGAAGGGAGACCATTAGCAAACGGTCGCGGGAATGCAGGGCCACCCAGCCGAAGGGCGGAAGCCTTCGGGAAAAGTTCCTTGAAAGATAGCTTTTCCTCCACGGTTCCTCATGCGTTGCCACGTAAGGCGGCTTTTCTCCACAGAGGAACGGACCGGAACAGGAATTGACGGGATGAGACGAACTTAACCCCGTAAGCGGCCTTTTCGCGGTTTTCATGATTTCATCATTTTTCCGGATTCGAGTCAAAAGGTAAAACCAGCGGAGAGCTTATTCCGTCCATGGAAATTTCTGTTTACCCATGCTCCTCCGCGGGAGAAGGGAAAGGGTGAAGTGCCCGGGCAAGGGATCCTGTCGGATCATCCATAGATTGTTGGAGACGACGCCCGGGTAGCGTTCTTTGCGGCCTGTTGAATCAACTGGCGAGGAGTGGACCTTGCTTCGGGGCAGGCAAATCTTCAGCGAAAAGCCGCATGGCGCCACGTGCGATACACCATTACTGGCTCGCTTTGCCTGTTTGTGCTCGTGCCTGATTCTTTTTGGAAGATATTGGCATTCATTTGGCCACGTCATCGCTTCGACATCTCACCTGATACGCAAGATCTCGTGTTCCCATTTTTGTGAATCTACGGTCACGCAAGAGTCCATGGTACCTCGCCGACCGGGATTTCAAAGCATGGAAAGGTAATGGCGGAGATGAGATGATGAGGAAATCACAAAAAAGAGAGAGATCTATTTACAACCCGACCTAAATTGTTTAAAATTAGAAAAAATCAAAAGAAAGGAGAAGAATGCCATCTGTTTTCCGCCTTTTAAAAACCAGGCGGTATTTTTTTTGGCCGGTGGCCTTGATCGGCCTTTTCCTGTTTCTGGCAGTCACACCCAATAGCCGCGTGGAGGCCGATCAGCCGCCCGTGGTTCGTACCCTTCCCGTGATCGAGGATTATGGCACCGGCGCGGCTTACATCTTGCGGGGAGAGATAACCGATACCGGCGGCACCGCATGCGATGAACGCGGGTTCGATTACCGGAGACAGGGCGAGGAAGCATGGACTTCCTGGACGGAGAGGGGCGAATTTGGCGTTGGAGAATTCAGTTACAGGTTGGAGGGCCTACAGCCGGGCGCCGTCTACGCGGTCAAGGCAAAGGCTCACAACAAGGAAGCAGGGGAGGCGGGGTGGAGCTTCGGTGAAATCCTTACCTTCCGGGTGCTGGGTGGCCCGACGGTAGTCCCCCATCGCGCGAGCGATGTGACCTCGAGTTCCGCTGTCCTGCACGGCTTCCTGGCAGACGATGGCGGGGTGCCCTGTACACTGATCGGCTTCGTTTACAGCAAGGTTGGGACCGGCAGTGGCGGTTTCGTCGAGATGAGCGGGAGCTTCACCCCCCCGGTGGTCATAAACGATGGATTCGAGGACGGGACCCTGGGTCCTTTTGGTACCTCGGGGGATGCCCTGTGGAAAGTGGATGCCAACGAGTTCTATACGGCTTCTTATTCGGCGAAGATCGAGGGGGTGGGCGATAGACAGTCCGGCGTGCTGTCGCTCAGGGTTGTTATGCCTTCCGAGGGCCTCGTGCGCTTTGCCCGAAAGGTCTCCTGTGACACGGGAGGCGATTCCCTGGCATTCTACATCGACCAGGAGATACAGGACCAGTGGTCGGGGGAAGTAGCCTGGTCGGAATTCGTCTACCCCGTGATGGAGGGCGAACACGAGCTCAGGTGGGTTTATGGGAAGGACGATTCCGGGGCGGGAGGTTCCGATGCGGCCTGGGTGGACGATGTCCACATCACCTGCCTCGTTCCCTACCAGCTTTACGCGGGCTCGTGTTTACCGAATTCCCTATACGAATTCCGTGCCTATGCGACCAACAATTATTACTGGTACTGGAGTGGCCCAGCTTATTTCACCACCCTTCCCCTTCCCCCCACGATGGTAACCCGCTCACCTTCCGATAAGAGCGGCAGCGCGGCCAGACTGAACGGGGAGATAACCGACACCGGGGGAGGCTCCTGCGACCAACGCGGCTTCGATTACCGCAAGGTGGGCGAGACCGAGTGGTCGGAATGGGTTGAATCGGGCTCCTTCGAGGCGGGGACCTATTCCGTTTATCTTGATGGGCTCGATCCCCATTCCGACTACGAGTACCGGGCCAAGGCCAGGAACGCCGGCGGTTGGGGGTACGGCGAGGTGGTACAGCTGAAGAAGCCCCCGACCTTGCGCGCCGACCCTGCCACCGGGATAACCGACGCATCGGCGACGCTCCACGGTTATATCGAGGCCATAAGCGGCAACGCGTGCTACGCGAGGTCCTTCCGCTGGCGAAAGCTGGGGCAGACTTGGTGGCAGGAGGCGGGGAGTGAAACGGGCACCTTCGGGGTGGGTCCCTTCTCTCGCGAGCTTACCGGGCTTCAGCCTGGGACCACCTACGAGTTCTACGCTGAGGCTATCAACCTGGGGGGCACGAGCGTGAGCCAGACGGTTCAGTTCAC
>JBBFMI010000229.1:0-3500 GCA_037478635.1 Candidatus Geothermincolales bacterium
GCCGATCCGTAAGATGTCTTCCTACCCCAAAAGGCGGGCCAGCTCCGCCGTCATGGCGTAAGCCCTCTCCGCAGCATCCTCGCCAACTCCCTCCAGGCCACAGGAGGGCGTCACCAGCGACCTTTCCCGAAGGAGGTCTTCCGGCACGCCCCGCTTCTTGAGCAGGTCCACCCCCTCCTCGAACCGGCGGGCGAGGTCGTCAGCGTCCACCCGGTAGACCTCCTCGTTATTGGGCACCAGCCCCCAGGCGAGCATCCCACCCCTCTCCAGGAAGCCCGTGAGCTCCTCCGGATAAAGGGCTATGCTCTCCAGGTAGTTGTACGCGTCGAAGTTGACCACGTCCAGGCCCGACTGGAAGAGGATGGACCAATCGGTGTTCCCGCAACAGTGAGAACCCGTGAGACACTGGAGGTTCTCCGTGCAGGCCCTCAGGTATTCCACCACCTTCTCCCGGTCCAGGTTCACCAGGGCCGATCCCACCGACACCAGGTAAGGCTCATCGAAGAAGATCAATACCTGCTCGGCCTTGCCGGTTCCCCTCAGGAACTCCTCCATCCAGCGGGCCTTCATGTTCAGCACCCTGACCATGACATCGGCCATCTGCTCGTCGTAAAGCAGAGGCCTCTTGTTCTCGTCCAGCACCGTGAGTCCGTAACTCACGGGCCCCGTTACCTGTCCTTTCAACACGGGATAGCTTCTTTCGCTCTCGGAGACGATCCTGGCAAAGGCATAGAGGCCCGCCGCGTAATCCTCGCCGATGGCGAATTCCCGTGTCTCCCCGTCCAGGTATGCCTGATAAGCCCTCTCCACCTCGTCGAGCAAGCCCTCTCCCCGGCGTAAAAACACCCTCTTGCCCTCTTCGTCTACCACCACTCCCGGCATGCCCTCGCTGTACTGGGCGTACATGTTCTCGCGGAAAGTTCGCCGGGGAAGCTGGGGCCACGCCGGAGCCGTGTCCAGGTGGAGCAGGGTCATCCGGCACGCCGCCTCAACGTCCCGGTGGGGCAGACTCCCGATAGCGGTGGCCCACATGGCGGCCCGCAAATCTCCTTTTATAGAAGGACAGAAACGAAGGGGGAGGCCATGGCCTCCCCCTCTTTCACTACATCTTGGTTATATCCACACCGGCCTCTTCGAGGATCCTGGGTACCACGTCCTCCTTGCCGATGGCCATGATATGCACGCCATCACACAGCTTCTCATCGATGAGCTGGCGGATCTGGCGTGCCATGATGCGGATACCGGTGTTGAGCCGCTCCTCCTTGGGAGCGTCCTCCATCTCCCTGGCCAGGTTCTCGGGCACGAATACGCCCGGCACGTTGTTGTTCATGTACTTGATCTGGCCAGGGCTGGTGAGGAGGACCAGGCCGCAGCATATATAGACCTTATCGTTTATCTTCCTGGCCTTTTCCATGAACCGCTTGAAGTTGTCCATGTCGTACACGGCCTGGGTCTGGAAGAACTGGGCCCCGGCCTCGATCTTCTTCTCGAACTTGAGCATCTGGGGCTCGATGGGCACCGCCTCCGGCGTCACGATGGCTCCCTTGAAGAACTTGACTCCGCCCTTGAGCTCGTTGCCGCCGGAGTCCCGGCCCTCCTCCAGGTTGCGTATGAGCTGGAGGAGCTGGACGCTTTCCAGGTCGAATACCCCCTTCGCGTCCTTGTGGTCGCCCACGGGTATGGAGTCGCCGGTGAGGCAGAGAACGCTCCTTATCCCACGGGTGTAGGCGAAGAGCAGGTCCGCCTCGATGGCCAGGCGGTTGCGGTCGCGGCAGGTCACCTGCAGGGTAGGCTCCCCGCCCAGCTCCTTGATGAGGATGGCCGTGCCCAAGGATGGATAGCGCATCACCGAGGACTGGTTGTCGGTGATGTTCATGGCGTGGACCTTGTCCTTGAGCAGGTCGATGTGGTGGATCATCTCGTCGATGTCCGTGCCCTTGGGGGGCCCGATCTCGCCGGTGACCAGGAACTTGCCCGACTCCATGACCTCCTGGATGCTGGGCTTGGCGTGCTTGTCGAACAGCATGGTCATGCTACTCACCCCCCTCGCCCTTGCGCTCGAAGATCACCCGGCCGGGCTTCATGCTCGCCTGCCAGTTCTTGAGGCCATAGATGCGCTTGAAGCGGTCGAGCTTGCCCAGCTTCTCGAGCTGGTTGTAGATGAGGGTCCAGCCGCAGTCCTTCTCCTTGTCCGTCTCGCACTTGCCCTCGTCGGTGCCGCCGCAGGGCCCGTTGAGGATGCCCTTATGGCAGCGGGTGACGGGGCAGATGGCGCCGAAGTCCTCGAGCACGCAGTCGCCGCAAAGGGAGCACTTCTCCACGAACTGCCCCTGGCGCAGGATGTTGCCGAGGAAGACGGTGTTATTGGCGGGGTGAACGGGTTTATCGGTGGCCTCGCGCACCGACTGGCAGCCCGCCCCACAGGTCATGACCAGGAAACCGTCTGCGGCCTCCACCGCCTCCTTGTTCTCGCGGAACTTCCGCTTGGTGTTGAGCTCGTGGCAGACCTCGTCATAGACCACGGTGCCGGTGACCGTCTTCCCCTCCGCCTCGAGCCTGGCCTTCATCTCGGCAACCTGCGGCTCTCCACCCGTCTCGCAGGTGGTGGAGCAGAGGCCGCAGCCGACGATGAACACCTTGTCCTCGCCCTCGAGTTCCTTGAGCACCTCCTCGAAGGGCTTCGATGTGGTGATGATCATCTCTTGCTTTCCTCCTCCGTACCGTGTTCGCTACCGCGTCTGTCCGCATGCCCAGCCGACGGCTCCATTCCCGCATCCCCGTTCTCGCAGCCGCCGGCCGCAGCGACTTACCTCGAGCCTGGACTCAGGTGGTGGAGAACTGGCGCAGGAAGGCCGGTATGTCCGCGGCTTCCCTGGTGCCTATGACTATCTCCCAGTCCGGAAGCTCCTCCTCCAGCTCGCCCGAGATCTGGGCCACGTAGCCGGGGATGATCAGCTTGCGGTGCTTGACCTTGTCCGCGATCCCCGAGGTGTTGATGAACTTGGCGATGTTCTCGGGCACGAACTTGCCCGCCGCCCAGGCGGTGAGCACCGACTGCCCGTCCACGTCCACCACGCCCAGCCAGGCCGGGATCTTGCTCCCCTCGATCTCGCCCGAGACGATGAAGTAGGTGAGGGAGAAGTTGGTGGTCACCAGCACCGGGCTGTTCTCGTCCGGGGAACCGATCTCGTAGAACTTGGAGTCCACGGCCATGGGGCGCTGGGGATCGGTGTAGATGTTCAGGCCCAGCACCAGCAGGGGGTACATCCTCCACTGCTCGGCATGGGATAGCACCACGATGCCGCCGTACTTGCAGATGTACATGCCGGCGAGCGCGGTCTCGTAGAGCTCGTCGTCCGTCTCCTCGCAGGGGAAGGTGATGGTGGGGAACCCGAAGGCGGCGAACTTCTGGTTGAGAGCCGCCCTGCGGATGGCCACCAGGTCCTTGAAGGTCTCGCCCGGCTTGCGCGGCGCGGGGTCGAGCACCAGGTCCTTGAGCC
>JBBFMI010000230.1:0-3499 GCA_037478635.1 Candidatus Geothermincolales bacterium
GGGACATTCTCCCACGCAGGCCCCCAGCCCATCGCAGAAGGCCTCGTTCACCAGGCGGGCCTTGCCGCCTATTATCTTTATGGCTCCCTCCACGCAAGCATCGGCGCAAAGGCCGCATCCGTCGCACTTTTCCTCGTCGATGCGGATGATCTTTCTCTTCATCTGCCCTTCACCTCGCCTTTCTGGCTTCAGGCGACCGGGGTTTTGCCGTTGCATCCTCCCTTTCCCCTTGCCGGTTTCCGGGAACTTTTGATTTCCCCGCGAAGCACCCCGCCGCCTGCGTCAAGCTGGTGGATCTCATGAATTCCTCGAGGCGCTCGGAGGTCTCCCCGAGGATGCTCGAGAAAAGACAGGATTTCCCGACGCAGTTTTCTCGTCCCAGGAGACAGGGATCCCTTCCCGGCAACCCCTCGATGGAAGCGTAGATCTCGAACAGCGTTATCTCCTCCGGTTTCCGGGCCAGGACGTACCCTCCTCCTGGCCCCCTGGAAGACCTCAGTATTCCCTCCTTCCTCAGGAGGGCCAGGACCTTGTGCAGGTGAGCTTCGGAGGCCCCGAGGGTTTTCGCTATGTCTCGGGCCTTGAGGCTCACCCCCGTTCCGGCCATGAGCGCCAGTGAGTGTACCGCCAGGACAAAGGCGTCCGAAAAACCGAGTTTTATTATCATATTAATATATTAATACCAAAATAAGATTTTTAAAAGGACCGGCTCCGGGTTTATCGCCGGACATCCCTGGCGATAATCATTACTGGCTTTCATGATCCGGGGTCACGTTCAGTCTCGGAGTCGATTCCGGGACCGGAGCGAAAGGAGGGGACATGCTCTCTCAGATACCGTTCGACCTGGGCAAGCTCAGCGGTGAGGACCTGGAAAAGGAGATCCTGAGGGTCGCCATCATCGCCGAGCTGGACGCCATCAACCTCTACGAGCAGCTGGCTTCCATGACCGAGAACAAGCTTCTGAGGAAGGTGTTCCTGGACATTGCTCGGGAAGAGAAGACCCACGTGGGCGAGTTCCAGGCCCTTCTCCTCATGAAGGACGAGGAACAGGTGAGAGAGCTCGAAGAGGGAAGGGAAGAGGTGGAAGAGCTCAAGGACTGATTTGCGGGCATTGAAGAACTCCAGGTTGTCCTCGGCCCACGATAATTGCCCGTTGGTCGGCTTTCTCGAATGAGGAAGTTCTGCCAAAATAAGGAAAAGCCCCGAACGGGGCTTTTCCTTTCATGGGCCTTGTCCCCTCAGCTCGATTTCCACAGGCCGTGGAGGTTGCAGTACTCGCGGGCGGTGATCCCCTCCCTCGGGACGGTGAACTTCCCCTGGGGATCTATCCCCGGCTTCAGGAAAATCCTGTAACTCATGTCTCCGGCGATGACCTGGACCCACTCGATGTAATGTTCCTCGGTCATGGGATGGGCCACCTCGCCTACCTTGACCAGCACCCCGTCCTCCTGGACCTCCACCACGGGGACGTGCTTCTCCACCGCCGCGTCCACGGTGTTCTCCACCTGCAGGACCATGGACTTTCCGCAGCAGACCAGTTCGCCCTTCCCCTCGTGCAGTACCTCCACGATGTTCCCGCACACTTCGCATTTATAGATCTGAAGCCTTTCAGTCATCTCCTTTCACCCCTTTCTTTCGAACACGCCGAAAGCGCCTAAAATTCGACGAACTTGTCCCGGGACGCGCCGCAGATGGGACACTTCTCGGGGGCTTCTCCCTCCCGGGTGTGGCCGCACACGCTGCATATCTGTATCTTGCCGATGGTGATGTCGGAGCCGCTCTCCACCGCTTCCTTGGCCTTCTTGTACCATTCGGCGTGGATCTTCTCGGCCTCCAGGGCATAGTGAGTGCTCCTCACCGCGTCCTTTTCGTCCTGGAATTTCGCGGCCTCGTGGAAGACGGGGTACATCTCCTCTATCTCGTAGGTCTCGCCCTCGATGCAGGTCTGGATGTTGTCCGCGGATGACCTTATGCCGGAGAGCACTTCCAGGTGATTTCCCGCGTGGACCAGCTCCGCGAAGGCTATGGCCTTGAACATCCTGGCCAGCTCGTTTAACCCTTCCTCTTCGGCCTTGCGGGCGAAGTGCATGTACTTCATGTGGGCCATGCTCTCCCCGGCGAAGGCCTCGTTGAGGAATTTTTCCGTCATCTTCCGCATTTTCATCCCCCCTTCACTTCCCTCTCGCTTCCACTGCTGAACCGGCGTGGTTCCGGAGATGGCACGACTTGTGTCGCAGTAAAATATCTCCGCTTTTCGGTTTTAATAAACCGGTTTCATAAGGTTGGTGATTGATTTATGTCATTTCCCCCTCGGGCGCATGTAAGAGGAAACGGTTAGGCAAGCGCGGTCCTTTTCACGGTCCGTCGAAAACGCGCGGGGGACCTGCAGGCCCTTTCAGTGCCAGGGCCAGGTTACGTCTGCCATCCTGCCGATGAGTGCCCTCGCGGGAGACGCCTCTGCGCCCTCGATCTTGAGGGGGAGACAGACCAGGAGGTATTCCCCGGGCTCCGCTTCGCCCAGGTCCAGCCCCTCCAGGACCCAGATCCCCGCTTCCGCGAGGATGCGGTGGACCCTGCCGTCGCCCTCCCAGGGTTCGATGGACGGGGCATCGATCCCCACCAGGATAACGCCGCTTTCCGCGAGGAAGGAGGCGGCCTCCGGCGTGATAGCTGTGTAATCCCGGTTGAAAACGCCGCTCGGATGGGTCACGCCCCCTCCGGTTTTTATGAGGATCCTGTCGCCGGGAGAGGGTTTTACAGGCCGAAGGTCCCCGGGCAGGATGTGCCTTTGGGTCCTGATCTCCACGACCTTGGCCGGCCCCAGGAGGACTTCGGGAGGGGCTGCTTCCACCGAGCTGCCGCCGGTCAGATAGTGGAGGGGAGCGTCCAGGTGGGTTCCGCAGTGAAGGCTCATGCACACCGAGGATACCACGCAACCTTCCTCTCCGACCACGCTCTTCAGGCGGAAGGGTTCGTCACCCGGCCAGACGGCGAGCCTGTCCGATAGCGTCAAGCTGATGTCTATCCAGCGGCATTCCATCTCGTGCTCCACCTCCGGGTTCTTGGCGTTATGGTTCTTCACATCCTCCCGAGCAAAAAACGTGCCACTTAACGGCTGGGGCAGGTCGCCGTGTCAACTCACGTCCACGGCCCGGGATAGGCTTTCTATCACCCGCTTGATGGAGCCCTCGTCCGGGAGCTCGAGCCTTATAGCGCCCCTGGGGCACGCGTTCACGCACAGACCGCATCCCCGGCAGGCATCGCCGATAACCGCCTTTCCATCGATTATGCGGATCGCCCGGAAAATGCAACGAGAAAGGCACTTCCCACATCCCGTGCATCTTTCCGACGTTTTGATCGCCATGCCGGGAACGCGATGAAGCTTTGCCGAAATGGAGCATGGGAGAAGGGGCGCAATCTTCCAGAGGCAGCAGCAGGGACAGTAAAACCCATGGTCATGAGCCTGTTCCCCGGACCGGTGCCGAGCCATAGAGTGTCC
>JBBFMI010000231.1:0-2963 GCA_037478635.1 Candidatus Geothermincolales bacterium
ATCCATCGCGGCGGTGGTTTTGAACGAAAGGGGTCGTGCGCCGAATGGGCTCCGAGGGCCTTTGCCCGCGAGCGACCGGTTCACGGTCGCCGGGGCGCCCTGGTGAGCCCGAGGCCTACGGGGCAGGCCCCTAGGACCAAAGATGCGCGCGTAACATGCGCCGATCACCAAAAAACCCGGCCCCAGGCCGGGTATGCTTGAAAGTCGTTACCCTGAACAGGGAATCCGGGACTTCCCTTTAGTCTTTCCGTACCTTTCCCCGAAGTCTACCGGGCTTCCTCGGCCGGGATCACGCTCACGAACCTGCGATCCCCCACCCTGTGGAACCTGACGTAGCCGTCCACCAGGGCGAACAGGGTGTAGTCCTTGCCCACTCCCACGTTCTTTCCGGGCTTGACCGAGGTACCCCTCTGCCGCACCAGGATGGAACCGCCGGTGACGAACTGGCCGCCGAAGCGCTTAATCCCGAGACGCTTCGAATGGCTGTCCCGCCCGTTCTTGGAACTCCCGACGCCTTTCTTGCTGGCCATCCGCCTTCACCTCTCAGGCCTCTACCTTCTCCTTCACCTCTTTCCCCTCGGACTCCGCCTTGCCTGACTTGCGGGAAGAGGCCTTGCCCTTGTATATCTTGTCGATCCTCACCTCGGTGAAAAGCTGGCGGTGTCCCCGCTTGCGCCGATAACCCTTCTTGGGCTTGTACTTGAACACGATGATCTTCTTGCCCTTGCCGTGCCCGAGCACCGTGGCCTCTACCCGGGCCTCGGCCAGCTGCTCCCCGGTCAACACCTTCCCCTTATCGCACAGCAAGAGCACGCGGTCGAAGACCACCTTTTCGCTGGCGGGCACTTCCAGCTTCTCGACCTTGAGCCGGGTACCCTCCTCGACCCTGTACTGCTTTCCTCCCGTCTCGATTATCGCGTACATCTCCTACCTCCCGGTTTCCGTCACAGAAAGTTAAGTTAACACGGCCTTTCCGGGAGTGTCAACGAGTCCATGCCGAGCGCGGGAAGGCCGTTGATTTCCCGTCCGATCCGCATAATTTGCCAGCATCGCGGGTCAATGCCACCCTTACAACCCGGAAAAGAAGGATGCCGGCATGCCAACGGACATACCGTGCCGTAGAACGGTATCCAAACGCTGGGTATTTCCCGCTATCCAGCGCCCGCGCGGACGCCACGCCATCCCGGGCGTTCCCCTTACCGGGGCGCGCGCCGGCGAAGGGCGGAGTCACTCGAAGCGGAAGGTGCCGGGAAGCGGGCCGAAGAGGGTCGAACCGCCCTACCGGCAGTAGCCCTCGGCGAAATACCAGGTGGTGGCGGCGTTGACGGCCCCGATGGAGTTGGTGCCGTCGTCGAGGCCCATATAGTCGAAGTACTGGGACCTCTCCACGATGATGGGGAGGTCGCTCTGGACCTGCGCTCCCACCTCGCAGCCGGCCAGCCCGGCCAGGGAATTGACGAACACGGTGCGCCTCGTGTTGGGGGGCAGCTCCACGGATATCTCCCTGCACTCCCCGTTGCCCTTCATGAACTTCACCCGGGCCAACGCCTTTGACCTGTTGGGGTTCTGGAGGAGCACGTACATATGGAAGCTACCCCCGGTGTAACCCTCGGCCAGGTACCAGCGGTTGGAGGGGCTCCGTGACCCCACCGAGCAATGCCCGCCCTTCTCGCCGTTATAAACGAAGTACATGGCGCGCTCGGCCACCACCGGCAGGTCGGAGGTGACGCTGGTGGAGACCTCCGCGTTCTCCAGCCCGGGGACCTCGTCCACGTGCACCGTGTGGCGCCGGCGGGCCTGCACGGTGACCTTCCTCTCGACCACCTTGCCGTCCGGCCTCATGAAGCGGAGGGTCACCGTGGCGGGGGAGCCGTTGGGGTTCTGGAGCAGGATCCAGGTGTCGAAGGACCCGCCGGTGTAGCCCTCGGCGAAATACCAGTTCTTGGAGGGAGCCACGCTGCCGATGGAGTTGTGGCCTCCCTTCCTCCCGCCGAGAGAGAAGTACATGGCCCGCTCCGCCAGCACGGGGACGTCGCTCTGGACCTCGCAGGCGAAGGAGCCCTGGCCGAAGACCTGCTTGGCGTTCACGGTGCAGCGGGAATTGGCCTTAACCCTCATGGCGACCCTCGTCTCCCTGCCCTCCTCGCCCCTCAGGATGACCGTAACGTTGGCGTCCCTGTTACCGGGGTTCACCACCAGTATGTAGGTGTCACTCCGGTCCCCGGAAGGAGAAGGGGCAGGGGAGGCGGGCTGGGGGGCGGGTTGGGACACGGGCTGGGAAACGCCCACGGCCCCGGTACTCCCCCCACCGTTTGTACTCCCCCCACCGTTCACCGAGGTATCCGCGGTGGAGGGTATCTGCGCGAACTGCATGAACTCCTGGGTCACGTAGAGGCCGTCAGATCCCCGGACCACGCCGATCCCCACGCAGTTGAACTGCGGCCTTAAGATGTTCTCCCGATGAGAGGGACTGTTCATGAGGGCCTTGAAGGCCACGTCCACCGTGGGGGCCTTGGCCAGGTTCTCGCCGGCCAGCAACCACCCGGTTATCCCCCTGGCCGCTATCCGCTGCTGCAGGCCACCGGAGACGGGGGAGTTGTGTCCGAAGAAACCGTATTGGATCATCTCCCGGGAGTAATCCCTCGCCATGTCGGTCAGGCGCTGCTCGGGGTAGAGGGGAGGGAGCCCCGCCTGCCTTCTCGCCTCGTTGACCAGCTGGAGCATCCTCGCCTCATCCTGGGTAAGGCTGACCGTGGCTCCCAGGGCCACCGGGGCGAGCAGGCTGAAGAGCAGTACGGAAAGCAGTAGGACGGCGGTCACAAGTATGCGTTTGCGTCCGTGCCTGCCGGCAAACCTCTTCACTTTGCACTCCCCCTTTTCGTCTCCCTCGAGGCCCGGCGGCAACTCTCCTCTGGAGGGAAAAAATCGGGCCCTTTCCTACCGGGAAAGGGCCCGCTTTGAAG
>JBBFMI010000231.1:2973-3498 GCA_037478635.1 Candidatus Geothermincolales bacterium
GGCGGACGGTTCTTCATCCTTGATGCCTATCCTTATTCGCTGAAGGAATATCTTACAGCCCAGCATGTGGAACTGAAAGAACACTGGCAGTACGATAGCGTCCAACGCAGTGAGGTCAAGCGCCATCTGAGCGAATATTTCTACTATGGTGGTCTGCCGGAGCCCATGGCTTTGCGCCCTCTCCTTTCGGAAGAGTTTGCCTTTATCGCCTTGAGGGTATTCGGTTTTCAATTTCCCCCTGGGAAACTTCCCTATTCTTATCGGCCGCCCCCTTTCATTTCTTGAGGAATCCGTTATCCCCCCCAAGGGTGATCCGACGTCACCCTCAGGGGGTCTCGAGCGGGGAGGCGGCATAAGCTGGCGGGGATGGATGTCCTTGGGGGATGGGACGCTCCGGGAAGCCAAGGTCGGAAATAAAGGGCTCCTTTCGCCCGGGAGGACGCCATCGCGACAGCCATTCAGGGAACGCCCCGCGGTCTTCCGCAAACGGTTTCCATAGGTCATGCCCCCTCGCCGGACCGCACT
>JBBFMI010000232.1:0-3485 GCA_037478635.1 Candidatus Geothermincolales bacterium
TGCCGGTTCGGGAAGCCCCGGGTTATAGCCACCCCTCCCCTCCTGCCCGACGGCACGCCTTTCCCCACCCTCTTCTGGCTCACCTGTCCCATGCTGGTGAAGGCGGTCTCCCGCCTGGAGACGGGAGACCTCAGGAAAAGACTTCGAGGAAAACTCGAAGACGGGGATTTCGCCGCGAGACTGGAGAGGGCGGAGAGGGAATACGCCGAGGAGAGGGAAAGATGGGTCGAGAAAGAGGAGCAGAGGGAGCGTTTAAGGCAGATCTTCGCGGGGAGGATGGGCATCGGAGGCACCGTGCGGGGAGGGATGAAATGCCTCCATGCCCACCTCGCCCATTACCTCGCCGGATTCGACAACCCGGTGGGAGAGGAGGTCTTCCGGGAGCTACCGGAGGACAGTTGCGAGGGGAGTTGCGCCCCTTTTCTGAAGGAAAGATAAAGACAAAGGCTAAACCCCTCACGAATATTGGACAGCGATGGGATGAACGGCCTTTTCCCCGGTGGCAAGCGGGCGCCTGCAAGTGGGAGGCTTTTTCTCCCGTCGTTCGTAAATCCCCCTTGAAGGAAGGGATGAAGAGAGGATAGCCCGTAGTTGCATGGAGGGAGCACGAGATGGCGGTAGTGGCGGCGGTGGACATAGGGACCAATTCGGTCCGACTCCTGGTGGGAAGGGCGAATGGTAGTGCGGCCGACCCCACTCTTAAGACTATCTCGAGGAAGATGGTCATAACCCGGCTCGGCGAAGGGGTTGACGAAAGTGGGAGCCTTTCCGAGGAAGCCATGGCGAGGACCGTGAACGTCCTCTCCTCCTTTCGCGACGAGGCCCTGGCCCTGGGGGCTGAGAGGATCCTCCCGGTGGCTACCAGCGCGGTGAGGGAAGCTGACAATTCCAGGGCCTTTCTCGCCATGGCCAGGGAGGCCCTGGGGGTCTGGCCGCAGGTGATCGACGGAGGGGAAGAGGCCCGGCTCTCCTTCCTGGGTGCTACTTACGACCTGGCAACTGTTGCCAGGGGAGGGAGGGTGTTGGTCTTCGACATCGGCGGGGGCTCCACCGAGGTGGTTACCGGCAAAAAGGGCTACGGGCCAGATTGGTGGAGAAGCCTTCCCCTGGGCTGTGTCAGGATGAGCGAAAGATACCTGAGGAGCGATCCCCCCGAAAGGGGGGAACTGGATGCCGCCGAGAGGGGCATCCAGGAGATACTGGAGGTATACCTGGAGGGATTGGACCTCGATGGGTGCTCGGAGGCGGTGGGCCTTGCGGGGACGGTGACCACCCTGTCCGGGCTGCGCCAGGGGCTCATGGAATACGACCCGGCCAGGATACACCTCTCCCGGCTTTCCCTTGGCGATGTCGAGGAGATCTACCTGAGGCTTTCCCGGATGACCCTTTCCGAGAGGAAGGAGTACATGGAACTTGACCCGGGAAGGGCGGGGGTTATCGTGGGGGGCGCGGCGGTGCTGGTAGTCCTCATGCGTCACCTCGGCCTGGGGGAAATACTGGTGTCGGAAAAGGATATACTCGACGGCATAGCCATAACGGCGGCGGGCCTGGGTCCGCCCATCTCCTCGAGGGATGATCCTCCTGTTCAGGCGTAGCCGCAGGAGAAGGCATGCAGGCCGTAGAGCTCCCTTGGACATCTGCTACCGGGGAGTGGTCGCCAAGGACGAAGACGCGGACGAAGCGGGCAAGGGAAGTATGAGCGCCAAACATTGCCGCCATCAGGGATATACCAAAGCTGTTAAGTGTTTTGAAAATTCCGTTCCATGTGATAAAATTGCCCCGGGGCTTGGACAAGCCCCTGTTTTGCGTTTAAGGGTGGCTTCAAGGCGGCGAGAGGGGTTGGTCGGCGGAGAGAATAAGGCCGGTAAACGGGAGGAAATCACACAGATGGGAGGAATCCTGGTAATTGACGATGAGCCGGCTATCCACAAGCTCATAAAGCTCATCCTCGAGAACGAGGGTTTCCGCATAGTAGGTCAGGAAGATGAGGGTGGCCATCCGGTTCCGTCCCTGCGAGGAGAAAGGCCGGATCTCATCATCCTAGACCTGATGATGCCCGACGTGGATGGGTTCGAGATACTGGACGCACTGAAAAAAGACGAGGAGACCAGGGATATACCGGTCATAGTCCTAACCGTGAGGCACCTCCCGGAAGATATGGAGAAGGCCCGTCGGTTGGGGGCGGAGTATTATCTTACCAAGCCCTTCGATCCCCAGGTTCTCGTGGACACCGTGCGGGAGGCCTTGAAAGTGAGGTAATACCTTCCTATAGGTTTCCCGTATCGACCCGGGCGCTGTCAGGATTTTGGGTCGGCTTCATGGCTACTGGATCCTTCACCAAAAGCCCCGCGCAAGTAAGCCAGGCTCGTGTTGAGACGCTCCGCGTGACGGTGCTAACATGGGGTCTGACGGCAGGTTGAGTGGACGTTCCCTCTCGGTGCCCGGGTGGCGGAACCGGCAGACGCAAGGGACTTAAAATCCCTCGGGAATTCCCGTGCGGGTTCGACTCCCGCCCCGGGCACCAATCTTTTACCGGCCTTGTTGAAGGCGATCCGAGCTGGCCTCCACGCCCGTGACGGGGCGCAAGGGCGCAAGTGTTCGACGAGTCGTCCTCCGGGCAGACCGTTGTGGGATGGTCAGGTGGCGTGAGAGGTTAGCGGACATCCACGATCAACCTCAACCCATGGAGAGATCGCTTGCCTACCGCCCTTTGTAGTCCCTTGAAGGTTTTACCCGTGCCCCTTAGCTCGGAAAAACCCGATCACTGCTTCTGCGATTCTCTCTATCTCGTCTTCCCTCATCTGGGGGTAGAGGGGGAGGGATATCACCCTGAGAGCCTTCTCTTCGGCCACGGGACAGGGCTGACTTCCGTCCTGGAAAGGTGGTTGCCGGTGAAGGGGCACGGGGTAGTGGACCACCGTCTGGATCCCCTGTCGGAGGAGATATTCCCGGAGCTCGTCCCTCGCGGAGGTGTCGAGGACGAAGAGGTGCAGGGAGTGGTCCTGGGAGTCGAATTCAGGAAGGCGAACCGGAAGGCCTTCCAGTCTTTCCCTGTAATACACGGCTATCTCCCGACGGCGAGAGTTCCATTCGGACAGGTATGCGAGCTTCACCCTGAGCAGGGCGGCCTGCAGTTCGTCCAGCCTGCTGTTGTGTCCCACGGTACTCAGGGTATCCCTGTCCCCTCGGCCGTAATCCCTCATGGACCTCAGCCTCTCCGCCAGGACCGCGTCGTTAGTCACCACCATTCCCGCGTCGCCCAGTGCCCCCAGGTTCTTGGTGGGATAGAAGCTGTAACACCCGGCTATTCCCCAGGTTCCCGCCCCCTTTCCCCCCAGGGAGGCCCCGTGGGCCTGGGCGCAGTCCTCCACCAAGGGAACCCCGTGATCTTCGGCAATCTTCACCAGGGAGGGCATGTCGGCCATCTTGCCGTACAGGTGGACCACCACCAGGGCGGCAGTCCTTTCGCCGATTTTCATCTCCGC
>JBBFMI010000233.1:0-3454 GCA_037478635.1 Candidatus Geothermincolales bacterium
CAATTCCAGGATCCGCTCCAAGGAGGTTGCCGCCGCTTCCGGCCGGGGGGTGAACTGGGGAGGCGGACCTTCCAGGACCCCCTTTTCGTTCCGGAGCAGGTCCCCGCTGAAGAGTATCCCCCGGTGGGGCTGATAAAGGCATATGCTTCCCAGGGAATGGCCGGGGGTGTGGATCACGTGAAGGCCACCCGCCAGGTCCAGCTCCTCACCATCCTCCAGGTAGAGGTCCACCGGGAAGTTACGGTAACGGAAAAAGGGCCAGAGGGCCATGTAGAAGATGAGCCGGGAGGTCTCGACCTCGAAGCGCTCGATGGGCCTTTCGCCGGTGGCGAAGGGCGCGTCTTCCCGGTGGATGGCGACCTTGACCCCGTGGCGTCTCCTCAACCCCGCCACCGGCCCCACGTGGTCGCCGTGGTAATGGGTGGCGATGACCAGCTCAAGATCCCTCGCCCTGGCTCCCAGCCCCCAGATCCCGGAGTAAATCCTCGGCAGGTCCACCGGGAAGCCGGCATCTACCAGGACCAGACCGTTTCCGGCCAGGGCGTACACGTTGGAGCCGAAGGTCCCTTCCAAAAGGTAGATCTCGTCGGTCAGCCTCTTAGGCACCTTTTCCCGCCCTCTTTCAGGATGAGCCGACTTCTTTTCCATGATATTCCCACACGACCCCATGCCGATGCCAGGTTTTCGCCTGTCGTCCATGGCTGCCGATTTTAAGGCCATGGTCGAGATGAGCAAGCGGCCTGGATCACCTGCTTTGCTGGGTCATCGTCTCAATATCGGCAGGCCGCCCTCACCTCAGTGCCTTGGTCACCGGGGATCGCCAGCCTTTGAGGCTCTTCCTGCCCGGGTTAGGGAGATAACAGGGGTGGTTCCCTTGAGTGCAGGGCACCCGCTTGGTTCGATGGCATTCTCTTCCCCGGCCTCTCTCGATTTTGGCCACCGGGATCGAGGTATCAGGAGTCGTATAAACCGCGGGAATCGCCTCGAGGGAGTTTTTGTCCTTACGCCTTTTGGCTGAGCTACGGCGATAGGTTCGTAAAAGGGCGCGCTGATCCGAGAAGGCCACCTCCCTGTTTCCAGGGCCGGCTTTCCCCTCATTCCCCCTCGGAAGGAGGAGAAGCCTCTTGATGGGTTTCACTTTCCTCCGGCCGCATTATGGAGTTGAGCCGGTGGGCCAGCCGCTCTTTCTCCCGCCTCAGTCGGTCCCTCCACTTCTCCAGTCGCGAGAGCACCTCGATCCTTTCGTCCTTTCGGGACAGCTTCTCGTCGATGAAGCCCGCCGCGCGCACGGAAAGGGCCATGATGGTCAGCTGGGGATTGACCCCCAGGGAGGTGGGCAACACGCTGGCGTCGCAGATGAAGAGGTTCTCCACTTCCCAGGTCTCGCCCGTGGGGCGCACCACCGAGTTTTCGGGATCTCCCCCCATGGGACAGCTGCCCATGGGGTGGTATGCGGAGAGGCCTATGAACTGGTGGGGCTTTATCCGTGCCCGGGCAAGGGCGACAAGGTCGCGGGCCGAACGAAGCTCGAGGAATCCTTGGATCGGGGTGATGACCAAGCGGGCGCCCGCCTCGAACCAGATCTCCGCCATGAGGAGGATGGAGAGCTTCATCCGTTGGGCATCCTGGGTCCCAAGGCGATAGGTGACCAGGGGCTGGCGGGCCGATGGGCCAGGGAGCACCCTGCCCCAGGAGTCGTGTTCGCTGATCATGGAGCCGAAGGTGCCGAAGTGGGGATACATGGACATGATCTCCGAGTGTTTCTTCCCCGACCAGGGAAGGGTGATGGCGAACACGCTGGGGGGAAGGGTCGCCCCTTCCAGTTCTATTCCCTCCGAGGAGAACTCGTCCACGTAGGTGCTCTGGGGAATCCCCTTCGGGTTTCCCAGTTCCTCGTCCAGCAAGGCGAGGGTGGACCCGCAGGGGTGGATGTACAGGTTCCTGCCCACGGCGCCGTTGGCGAGGCAGAGCCGGTTGTGGAAGAGGAGGGATGGTGTCTGGAGGGCGCCGCCGCACAGCGCCACCACCGAGGAGCGCACCTCCACCGAGTGGGTCCTCCTCCGGGTGGCGGGATCGTATAGGTAACCTTTCACCCCCACGGCCCTGTTCCCCCTGGTGAGGATATGGGTCACGCGGCAGCGCGTGTACACCTCTGCCCCCGCCCTGACCGCGTCGGGGATGAAGGAGACGTTAACGCTCTGCTTGGAGTTGGTGGGACATCCGTATGGACACATGCCGAATCCCTCGCAGTCCTTGGCGTTCCTGGGAAGGAAGCCTGCGGAGTAACCCAGCCGTTCCGCTGCCTCCTTGAAGATCAGGGCGTTTTTCCCCACCACCTCCGGATCGGCGCGCTTGACGAACAGGTACTCCTCCAGGGCGGCGTAGAGGAGGTCGAGCTCTTCGGGGGCGAGGTCTTTCAGGCCGTATTCAACTTGCCAGTGCCGGAGCACGGTGCGGGGGATGCGAAGGCAGGTGCCCGAGTTGACCGTGGTGGTTCCTCCCACGGTGCAGCCCTGGGGCAAGAGGATGACCGGCAGGCCCAGGGTAACCGTCTGCCCGGCGTCGCGGTACATGCGAAGGAAGGCCTCTCCAGGCTTGAAGTTGAAGTCCTCCCGGGTGAAGTGCCCTCCCTCTTCCAGCACCACGACCCGGTATCCCGCCTCGGCCAGCTCCTTTGCCAGGGGTCCGCCCCCGGCCCCGGAGCCGACGACCGCCACGTCGGCCTCCAGTTTCAGGTCCTCCCCGAATTCATCGGGCCGGTGGATCATCGCGTCACCTCCCTCAGGGCCGCTTCCCGCCGCAGCTGTTCCACGTCGTAGCCCAGTGCCTTCTGCACTTCCTCCCGGTCATAGTGGGAGAAGAACACGGGCAGCCCGGCCAGCAGGGGTATGCTCCGGATGGGGGCCCACCGGCTCCGGTATAGGGATCGGACGAATTCCTCGCCCTCCCGCGGATCCAGGCGCCCCAGGCGTTTCCCCGTCTTGATCAGGCATATCCCCTCGAGGGAGACCAGGGTCATCAGGTAGATGATACGGAAGGCCGGCGTGCCCCTTTTCATGAACTCCAGGCAGAAGGCGGATATCCCGTCCGGGTCCGGCGGCGGGAGGTCGCCATCGGGGATTATGAAAAGGGATGAGATCTCGGAGACGCGCTTCCGGATGTATTCCTCGAACATGTCCTCCCTCCCTCGATCCGGGGAAACCCCGGCCGTCGCGACCCCCGAGTGGTCCCGATGATGGTCGCCTTCCCAATGGGACAGGACCGGTTTTCCCGCCTAGCCGAAGCCGATCGCCACCCCAAATTTTACATCTTCACCCTGGTCGGGAGAAGATCGAAATACGCTTTTTCACCTCGAGTTAGATCCACAAGGGAGAATCGCTTTTTTGGGCCACCTGGTCAATGTGATGCTGCCACGTCCAGGTAATGAGGCTCAATGCTCCGGTAATGGTGTGAG
>JBBFMI010000234.1:0-3444 GCA_037478635.1 Candidatus Geothermincolales bacterium
CTTCTCCCTCCTCCACCAGTCCCTTGGGCAGGGCGTAAACCCCTTTCCCCCGCGGCCGGATGAGGGCCACTTCATACCCGCCTGACCCGGTGGGACGGAAAAGCACTCCTCCGGCGGAAACCTGCTTGCCGTATCTCATCCGACCCGCCTCCGGCCTTCACTCTTCGATCTGCTTTTCTATATACCAGGGGAGCAACAAAAGCCTACCAGTCGTTTTCCGATATATCCCCGCGGAAACTCACTTTACCTGACCGGATTCCGCCTTCTCGGTGACGGTGATGATGACCCCTCGGTATTCCCCCGCTTCGAAAGGGCGCGGGGTGGAGGTGAGGATGACCCGACGTTCCCTTCCCTCGGCGTCCACGACCTCCATCTCCTCGAGGATCCTCTCCCCCTTTTCCCGGGTCATGACCGTGAGCATGGCCTTTCTCCGCTTGCCCTTGGGAAAGAGGAACCCGAAATGGCGGCCCTTTACCTCCTCGAAGGAATACCCTAAAAGCTCGGAGAACCTCCGGTTCACGTAGGAGAACCTTCCCTTTTCGTCCAGGAGTATCAAGGCACTGGGCATCGAATCCACCAGGGAGCGCGAGAAATCCCTCTCCCTTCCCAGCTCCTCCAGCCCCCGCCTCAGCTCCTCCAGCAACCCGGCCAATTCGAAGACGATCCCCACCTGGGAGGCCAGGGAGACCAACGCCTCCAAGTCCCGTGGGCGGAAGTGGTGGGGATCCTTGTGTCCCACCGCCAGCATGCCTTTCCTGAGCCTCCCGAAGACCATGGGGGCAAGGGCGAGCGACCCCAGTTCACCTCGCATCCCGTGAACGTAAAGGCCTTCCGCGCGGGGGTCCACCAGGAGAGCCCTTTCCTCCTCCAGGGCCTTCGCGTAAAGCTTCTCCGCCACTTCCCTCCTGGCGAGCTCCCGGGTGCTCTTGTACGCAAGGCCCTGGTAAGCCGCCACCCTCACCCTATCTTCTTCCAGGACGAATATCCCGCCCGCCTCGGAGCGGGTGATGGCCAGGATGCGGGACAGGGATTCCTTCAGCGTGGCTTCAAGGTCACCGTAGCCGGCGGCCAACCGTATGAGGTCATAAACCAGGCCGAGTTCGCGGTTGCGCCTCTGCATCTCGATTTCCAGCTCTTTCCTTTCCGTTATATCCCTGGCGAGGACCGCCACGCCGAGCACCCTTTCCCTATCCCCCTTCACCAGGGCGCTGGTCAGTAGGAGGTGCCTCCGGCCATCCCTGCCCTCCACCTCCAGCTCACCGGTCCACGTGCCTTCCCTGAAAGTGCGGTCGACGATCTCCATCAAGGAGAACGGGCGGGCGGAGACCTTGAGCACGGAAGCGATGTGTTTTCCCGCCATCTCCTGGAATCCCTTCCCACATAACTCCTGGAAGGCGAGGTTGGCATATATCACCCTGCCCATCTCGTCCAGGTAACATATGCTCTCGTGCAGTTCGTACGTGACCTGGTCCAGGTACTTCCTTCCCCAGATGAGCCAGCTCTCCATGGGAGGGGTGGAGAGGACCCTGCCCGGCTTGATGAGCACCGCCATGCCCTCCCCGCCCGACCGGGAAAGGGGGATGAGGGAACAGAGCAGGGGATGGCCGTCCTCCGCAGGGGCTACACAGGGGGCGTTGAGGACCTCGATGCCGGAAAGGGCGAGCTGCAGGGCCTGGGGGCTGACGAGTGATTCCAACCTAGTCGTCAACTGCTGGTCCGACTCGCATTCAGTGAGCCGGTATGCGGCCCGGTTGGCGAAGATGACCCTCATCTCCGGGCCGAGGATCACCACCCCCTCTTCGAGGTCCCTCAACAGGGCCTCGAGGGCGCCGCTATCTATCTCCACCTGCCCTCCTTTTCGATCCCCACGGACCTGTTCCGATTATAAACCCGCGGCCATACCCGCCGCCCGCGAAAAAAGGCGGGGATCAGGTAGCCTCGTCCACGCTTTCCCGGGATCCACGATCAGCCCCGAAGGCCCGCCTTCTACTTTGAAGGCTCTTCATCCCCATGCCCTCATGGCTCCCTCGCGCTCGGCCAAATGACGAGGGGCCGCCGCATCCAGGCGAACCTCCCCATCCACCGGGAACCCATCTCCAGGGGATGCCCTGAAATCCCCTTGTCGTTCGCTCTATCCGCTCGTTTCGAGGCCGATCTTGACAAGGGGCTCGAAAACGAGGTCGCGATACCGTCCATCGCTTCCGATGGAAAGGTCGAGTCCCCCGTGGCCCTGACCGGCGGAACCTCATTCCACCTCGCGGCGGGGGCTTTACCGAACAAACTCCCGATCAAGAACGGGAATCCCAACAGGGCACTCCGCTTCCTCGCGACCTTCCCAAAAGCGGCGTCAGAGCCCGTACAGCTCCTGGTCGCCCATGATGGTGAAACCGGCCTCCCTAAGGATGCTCTCCGCCTCGGGGACCTTCTCGACCTCCATCACCAGCACCGCGAGTTCGCGGTCCTTCACCACGAACCCATAGGCGTCCTCGATGTTCACGCCCTTCCTCCCCAGAGCCGCGCACACCGCGTGTAGGCCGCCGGGCCGGTCATCCATCACCACCGCCAGCACGTCCTTGAGGTGGGCGGAAAATCCCTCCCGGTGCAACGCCTCGTGGGCCTCTTCCGGCCGGTCCACCAGGAGCTTCGCCACCCCGAAACCCTCGGAGCCGGCAATGGTTATGGCCCGGATGTTGATCCCCTTGTCCGCCAACACCGCCGTGAGCCTCTCCAGCCTCCCCGGCCTGTCGGCCAGGAAAACGTTCACCTGATGGGCCATCTCATTCCCCCTTCTCGCTCGAACCGCTCGACTCCGAGACCTACCCCGACGGGAAATACGAACCCGTGGACCGTGTCATCCCCCCACCAGGTCCTTCCGCCTGTCCACCACCCTGACCGCCTTCCCCTCGCTCTTGGGCAGGGATCCCGGCTCCACCAGTTCCACCAGGGGCGTGACCAGTATCTCGTCCCTCAAAGCCGCGGTGATCTTCTTCTGAAGGGATTGGAGCTCCCTCACGTCCCCGTGCCAGATCTCGTCGGTGACCTCCACCCGGACCTTCATCTCCTCCCGGGAGCCGACCATGTCCAGCAATATCTGGTAGTTCGTCCCCACACCGATGGTGTCCAGGAGCACCTTTTCCACCTGCATGGGGAAGATGTTCACCCCCTTGACGATGAACATGTCGTCGCTCCTTCCCTTTATCCGGGAGATGCGACGGTGCCACCGGCCACAACGGCAACGGCCCGGGTAAACGAAGGCCAGGTCCCGGGTGCGATACCGGAGGAGGGGCATGCCCTCCCGGTGGAGGGTAGTGAAGACCAGTTCGCCCTCCTCGCCCTCCGGCACCGGCTCCAGAGTCTCCGGGTCGAGGACCTCCAGGATGAAGGCGTCTTCCCACACGTGCATGCCCTCCTGGTAGGGGCACTCGAAGGCCACCCCGGGACCGC
>JBBFMI010000235.1:0-3442 GCA_037478635.1 Candidatus Geothermincolales bacterium
AACTCGATGGGCAGGTCTCTTTCGCCGAAGAGGTCGGGTATCTGCCGGACGGGAATGGCGCAGACGATGGCCCGGGCGGAGAAAGACTCTCCTCCCGCCTCCACCGCCTCCACCAGGCCCTTTCTCGCCTTCATCCCGGTGACGGCGGTGTCGGTACGGACAGACCCGTTCCGTTCGAGCTCCTCCCGGAGCCCCTGGATGATGGCCTTGGTGCCTCCCCGGGGATATCCCACCTTCTCCCTCGAGCGCAGGGCTTTCTTGAGAAAGGCGGCGAATTCGCCGGCAGAGGCCCTTTCCAGTTCGGGGGCGATGATTCCTATGCCGGAAAGCACCCTGAGGAGCATCCTTACCTCCTCCCGGCGGCAGCCCCCGGTCACTTCCCACAGTGATCTCCCGAAAAGCCTCTGGGTGGGAATGGCGACCAATTTCAGGAGGTGGACCACCGCCTCGGCTCTGGCTGGCGGCGGGAGCATGGAGGCCTTCAGGATCTTGGGCACGGCGTTGGGGAGCGGGTGGAATCCTCCTCTCCACCAGAGCTCCGGTTCCCCCACCGGGAGGAAATCCAGCTCTCTTCCCAGGCGCCGGAATACCTCGGCTGCCGCCCCCTGGGAGGCGAAACGGTTGGCGTGAAGGCCGTATTCGAGGAGGAAACCGTCCTTTTCCACGTAACCCGCCCTTCCCCCCAGCCTGGGCGACCTCTCCAGCAGGAGCACGGACAGCCCCCGGGAGGAAAGCAGCGCGCCCGCCGATAACCCGGCGTATCCTCCCCCTATGACCAGGACGTCGGCGTCCATCGCAACCCCCTTGCCTTTTCCGAAGCACCTGACCTCTCTAACCCCTCCCGCAAAAGCGGTCGGAAGGATCGTTTAGAATATAGCACGGCATCCGGGAGGAACGGTCAGCCGGGGAGGCTTCTTCTTCAAGGGAGCTTCCTCGTTGCCCATTGGAGGAAGCGCGCCATGGCAATCAGCGGGGCGTTTGGCGAGGGCTATTCAACCGGGCCATTCTGTGACCTTCGGACGCAATTGCCTGGACACGAAGCACGAGGCCTCGATGGCGGGAGGTGTGGAGAGTGAGGGAGGAAAAGGTGGCCTTTTACGCCGA
Organism: Candidatus Geothermincolales bacterium; assembly: GCA_037478635.1. GTDB lineage: Bacteria > Actinomycetota > Geothermincolia > Geothermincolales > RBG-13-55-18 > JACVJK01. The sequence goes on from JBBFMI010000235.1 coordinate 1,105, forward strand.
TTCGCTCGAGCCCCTGAGGCTGGAGGGGATCCTCGCCCTTCCCGAGGGAGAGGGACCTTACCGGCCTTGCATATTATGCCATCCCCATCCCATAGGGGGAGGCTCGATGCACGTGGCGTTGCTAAAGGCCATTTCCGACCGGCTGGCCCAGGGTGGATGGGCGGTCCTCCGTTTCAACTTCAGGGGCGTGGGGGAGAGCGAGGGGGTGTCCACGGGAGGCATCCGGGAGATCGAGGACATAGAGGGCGCGTGGCGGTTTCTCGCCGACCGAGGAGACATGGACCTCTCCCAGCTGTCCCTGGCGGGTTGGTCCTTCGGTTCCTGGGTCGGATTGCGCTGGGCGGTGGAGAAGGGGAGATGCCGCAGGGTGGCGGTCATAGGTCCCCCCATGGTGGGTTTTGATTTCTTCCATTTCCTGGAAGGGAAGGCTGCCCCGTTCCCCTTCGAGACCCTGATAATCTGCGGCGACCGGGACCAGTTCTCCGATCCTGGGAAGGTGGCGGACCTGGCCGCGAGGCTGGGCGCGGAGACCTGCTTCCTTCCCGGTGCGGACCACTTCCTCTTCGGAAGGGAGCGGGAGGTGGCCGAGGTCCTATACGGGAAGTGGTCGGGCGGAGGGGTTTGAAGGGCTGCAGGATTAACTTGTATCCACCCCGTGGAGACCTAAAAGTCGGCGAACTTCTTCCCTCCCTCCAAGGGCATAATCGACCTTGCATGCGCTTGGGGACCCCATCCCGACTGTAGGTAGATTGTCGTTGACATGCCCATTCGGTGGGCGAAAACCGTCAGGCCACAGGCCCTCGAGCGTGATCTGCGGCCGATCGCATGCTCGAGCGAATTTTCTTGCCACCCCCTAAGGCCGTCGATATAATACTTTCGATGTGTCGGAAGACCGATTCCGTTTGATCATTCTCCAGAGGACTCCGCAGGACAAAGAAAACAAGAGGAGGTGAAGGCGGCAGGTTAGACGTACGCCTGTAAGTAGGAAGGAGGTCTGACGGATCAGCGAGGCGAGGAAAGGAGATGCAGCATGATTCCGAGCGACCTGGAAATCGCACAAGCAGCAAAGATGCTCCCCATCACCGAGATCGCCGCGAAGATGGGCCTCGAGGAAGACGAGATCATCCTCTACGGCAAGTACAAGGCCAAGATCGAATTCGAGGCGGTCTTGGAGAGGCTCAAGGATAAGCCCAACGGAAAGCTCATCGACGTGACCGCCATCAACCCCACCCCCCTTGGAGAGGGCAAGACGGTAACCTCGATCGGTTTGACCCAGGCCCTGGGAAAGATCGGGAAGAACGTGTGCCTGACCCTCAGGGAGCCTTCCCTGGGACCCGTGTTCGGGATCAAAGGTGGCGCAGCCGGAGGAGGGTATTCCCAGGTCGTCCCCATGGAAGACCTCAACCTCCACTTCACCGGCGACATCCATGCGGTGGGAGCCGCCAACAACCTGCTGGCGGCCATGATCGACACCCACATCCTCCTCGGCAACAAGCTGAACATCGACCCCCTCTCGGTGTCCTGGAGGAGGGTGGTGGACATCAGCGACAGGGCCCTTAGGGACATCGTGGTCGGATTGGGTGGCAGGGCCAACGGCTATCCCCGCCAGACCGGTTTTGACATCACCGTTGCCTCCGAGGTCATGGCGATCCTCGCCCTGGCCACCTCCCTCAAGGACCTGCGCCAGAGGCTGGGCCGCATCGTCATCGGCACCACGTATGACGGGAAGCCGGTGACCGCCGAGGACCTGGGTGCCGCCGGGGCCATGACCGTTCTCCTGAAAGACGCCCTCAAGCCCAACCTCATCCAGACCCTCGAATATCAGCCCTGCATAATGCACACCGGCCCCTTTGCCAACATCGCTCACGGCAACAACTCCATCGTGGCCGACCTGGTGGCCCTCAAGTGCGCCGATTACGTGGTCACGGAGTCCGGCTTCGGGGCCGACATGGGCGCCGAGAAGATGATGAACATAAAGTGCCGCTACATGGGCGTGACCCCGGACTGCGTGGTCATCACCTGCACGGTGAGGGCCCTTAAGATGCACGGCGGCGCTTTCGACGTGAGGCCTGGCAAGCCCATCGACGAGGAACTGGTGAAGAAGGAGAACATGCCGGCCCTGGAGAAGGGCTGCGAGAACCTCACCAAGCACATCGAGAACATGAAGCTCTTCGGCGTCCCGGTGGTGGTGACCATCAATCGTCGGGTGACCGATACCGAGGCCGAGATCCAGCTGGTGAAGAAGATCGCCGAGGAGGCCGGCGTGGTGGCCTGCGTGCCCATCGACGTCTGGGCCAAGGGCGGAGAGGGCGGCACCGAGGCCGCCGAGGCGGTGGTA
>JBBFMI010000236.1:0-3420 GCA_037478635.1 Candidatus Geothermincolales bacterium
CCTCGAGTCGGGCAGGGAGGTGCTCCGTTGCAGGGAAGCCCTGGCCTCCCTGCTCGGGGTAAGCGATCCCTCCCGCATAATCTTCACCAAGAACGCCACCGAGGCCCTCAACATCGTGATCCAGGGCAGGTTGCGCCGAGGAGGGCACGTGATAATTACCTCGGTGGAGCACAACTCGGTCTGGAGGCCGGTCATGGCCCTCAAGGACCTGGGGGTGGAGTTCTCCATCGCGACCTGCTCTCCCGAAGGGACCCTGGACCCGTCCCAGCTGGCGAGGTTGATCAGGAAGGACACCCGCCTGATAGCCTGTACCCACGCCTCCAACGTGTTGGGCTCCTTGATCCCGGTGGAGGAGATAGCCCGCATCGCCTCCGAGCACGAGGTCCCGCTGTTGGTGGACGCCGCCCAGACGGCCGGGCGATATCCCATCGACGTGGAGGCCAGCGGGATCCACTACCTCGCCTTCACCGGGCACAAGGAGCTCTTCGGCCCCCAGGGGACCGGGGGACTTTACGTGGCGCCGGGATGGGAGGTGGAGCCCCTCACCTACGGGGGCACGGGAAGCCTGTCCGAAAGCGCCGAGCAACCTGCCTTCCTGCCCGACCGCTACGAGAGCGGCACCCTGAACGCCTGGGGCCTGGCCGGCCTGCTGGCGGGCGTGGAGTTCGTGGCCTCCCAGGGGGTGGAGGCGATCAGGGAACACGAAAGGGCGCTGACCGAGCGGCTCCTGGAGGGCCTGGAGGCGCTGGGAAAAGCGACTGTCTACGGACCCCGTTCCTGGGAAGAAAGGATCGGCCTGGTGTCCTTCAACCTGGACGGCCTCAGCTCCTCCGAGCTCGCCTACCTGTTGGACGAGGAATACGGGATATGCGTGAGATCCGGCCTCCACTGCTCTCCCCTGGCCCACAACACCGCCGGAACCCTGCGGGAGGGCACGGTCCGGGTGAGCTTCAGCGCCCTGAACACGCTGGAGGAGGTGGATTACCTTATCGATGCGCTGGAGGGCATAGTCGGTTCCCTGTGATCTGGACCCTTCGACCGGATTGCGGAGCGTTCGAGCGTACCTTCCATTATTCCACCGCTCCGGGCGCGGACCGAACCTTACAGGACCTCCTTTTCCCGTCCAAGCTCCCACCCGGAATGACGGGCCTTGGGAGCGGAAAGAGGGGGCAGCGCGACGGAACCCCGTAGACTCCGGGCAAGGAGGCACTGGTCCCGAAAGCCACCTTCACCGGCGAGAAAGGGGCGGTGTAGGCGTTGAGCAGCCTAAAGGCGCCCTTGACCACTTCCCCGGCGGAATAAGGGGCGATCCCACTTACCGAAAGACTCCGGGGGTCCGCGCTAGAGAAGAAAGAGGTTCGGGCTACGGGCCTTTACGCTTTCGGCGCGGATCCCCCGGAATGCGCGCATTGACGGTAGAAAAGACCAGGCGACTCGCTCTCCAGCAATAAGATCCCTTCTATGCGACCCCCAAAAGCGGAAAGGGGCGGGGCAAAGCCCCGCCCCCGGACATCTCCCCTCTCCCTCACTCGGGAACGAACGCCTCCATGTCCTGCATGTTACCGATAGTCTGGTCCTTCCACTTCACCTTCACCCTCATCCCCACGTGGATGTCCCTGGGGTCGCACTTCACCACGCCCATCACCCACGAGTCGCAACCGTCGAACTGCACCATGGCCGAGACCCGGGGCTCCGGCATGGGCTCCCCCCGGATGTCGGCGTACTGCACGGTGTAGGTACGGACGGTCCCGTGGTCGCTGATCTCCACCGGCTCGTCTATCTTGACGTGGCACTTGCGGCAGTAGAAGGGCCCGGGCAGGTAGACCATGCCGCACTGGTGGCATTTTATGCCCTTTAGCTTCTTCTCCTTGAACCCCTCCAGCATGAGGTTTATTCCCCTGGCCTCTATGTTGAAGTGAAAGGTGGAAAGCTCCCAGAACCCGTTTACCACCCTGGTCTCTTCCATCGTTACCTCCCTCCTCTCACAGCTTCTTGGGCTTGTCGGCGAGGATGGTGATGCTGGTGTACTGCATCAGGCCTCCCCAGCCGTGGGCCAGCGCCTTGTGTACCTCCTTTTCCACCTGGCGCTCGCCCGCTTTCCCCATGATCTGCAGGGCGCACTCGGTGACCCGGTTCAGGGCCGAGGTGCCGATGGCGTTGGTGCTAACCACCCCGCCCGAGGCGTTCACGGGCAACCTGCCGGTTATCTCGAGTTCGCCCTTCTCCAGCAACTTGTGGGCCTCCCCCACCTCGCACATGCCGACCCGCTCCAGGTACATGAGGGTCTGGTGGGCGAACCCGTTGTAGATCTCCACGTAGTCGATCTCCTTCTTGGGGTCCTCGATGCCCGCCCGCTTGTAAGCCTCCCGGGCGGCGATCACGCATTGCATCTGCTCCGCGGGGTCGGTGATCAGGCCCTCGATGAGGTTACCGGTGGTGGGATCGGAGGCGCAGCTCGCCACTCCCCAGACCCAGGCCACCTTGTCGGCTATCTTGGCCGCCTTTTCCTCACTGGCCAGGATGCACACCGTGGCCCCGTCGGTGGTGGGGCACACGTGGCCGTAGCGGATGGGGTAAGAGATCATGGGGGTCTGGGCGATCTTTTCCGCCGTGGCCTCGGGGTCCTTGAGGTGGGCATAGGGGTTCCTGGCGGCGTTCCTGCGCTCCATGGCCGCGATGGCGTCGATGTGCTCGATGGAGGCCCCGGATTTCTGCATCCAGGACACGGCCTGGTAGGTGATGGCGCCGGCGCTGCCGCCCCCCTGGGCTCCCATTCCACCCGCCCCGGTGAGGTCGATGCCCGCCATCATCATCGCGGCCGCCTCGGGGGTTATGATCCCCAGCAATCCCACCTGGGCATCTCCCTCGGAATGCTTTTCGAAGGTCACCACCATGACCACGTCATGCAACCCGGAGGCCACGTGGTAGTAGCCAGCGTGGAACGCGGTCATGCCGGTGGTACCGCCGGTGGCTATCCTCATCACCGGCTTGCCCAGGGCCCTTATGTGCTCCACCGACCAGAGATGGGGCATATTCACGCCCTCAAAGGTATGCATGTTGCCGAATATCACGGCGTCTATGTCCTGGGGTCCCAAGCCGGTGTCGGCGAAGGCAGCGTCCACCGCCTCCGATATCATCTCGGGGATACTAACGTCCCGGCGCTTGCTCACGAACTGAGGACAGTATCCGATTCCCACTATTCCCACGTTCCGCATGACCGAAGCACCTCCTTAAGCTCCCAGGATGAGCACCGCGTTCTGCTGGGCGCAAAGGCCTTCCTGACCGTGGACCAGGGCCGTTCTGGCCTTGTCCAGCTGGACCGGCCCCGCCTCACCCCGGATCTGGAGCACCGCCTCGCACAGGCGCAGGAGGCTTCCCGCGCACACGGTATGTCCGCCGAGGGAGCCTCCCGAGGGATTG
>JBBFMI010000237.1:0-3405 GCA_037478635.1 Candidatus Geothermincolales bacterium
TGGAGATCTTGCTCCGCTTCATGCATTCCCGTGACCTTCAGACTTACATGGATGGGGTGCCCCGCCTGCACGATTTCCGCTACACCAACGAGGCCATGCTGGGGGTGGTTTTCGATGACAGCTTCGCCCCCGTGGGGATGATCCAGAACAGCATGGGCTTCCTGGGCGGTGGAGCGGTGGTGGAGAAGGGCTTCCCGCTCTCGAGTGCCCTTTCCGCCATCCCGGTGATCGGTGGCTTGCTGTCTTCCTTCATGGGCAAGGGGCCCTATTTCATCGCCAACGACGCGGGCCCGGACGCCTGGAACCTCGGCAAGGGTCCGCTCTATCACTGGGTGAACTTCGACGAGATCGGGAGCGAGGAGGACCCCCTGTACCAGGATACCGAGGGGAAGATCACCTACACCTATTTCGAGAACGAGGTTAGCGACATCCGCGACGTGGCCCGGATGATCTTCTGGGGGCCCACGAACCTGACGGAGTGGTACTTCTCCACCCGCTTGATACTGGATCAATTGGCGGCCTTCTTCCCCAACTCGATCAAGTACGGGCTCAAGTTCATGCATGGTCAGGAGGCAAACAAGCTGCCCAAGATAGAGTTCATAGCCGAGCAGGGAGTCATCAGCGGGGGCACCTTCATGTTCGTTCCCGTCCCCATCCACGGGAAGATCATCAAGGGCTATAACCACATGGACGTGCTCTCCGCCTGCGCCAACGCACCGGACAGGCGAGAGAACGAGGTGCTCGGCGACCTCTTCAACTTCGTGATGGAGAATCTCGGGACGGGCAACGATTGAGATCGCCCAGCCCTATTAAAGGGTTGAGATTGCCCGGACTTATTAAGGGGGGAGGGTTACCCTCCCCCTTCGATTTCCAGCCTCACCTTTGCGATCCCCGGCGGTAGTGCGCGGGTATGTCGGATCAGCGGGAGCGTTCCCTTGCCCCTTCGAGCTCTTTACCTCCCGTACTCCCTGGTCAATAGGGAGGGAAAAGGTATCCCGGATTTTGTCTTGAACTGCGGAGTTCCCGGTCCCGGTGAACGCCATCTCCGGGAGCTCTGTTTCCTTGATAGTAGTAACGGACTTATTTCAACCTTGGGTGATGGTGGGGATCGTCTTCGGCTCACCGGACTGGGATTGTCCCAGGTAAATGTCCTCCTTTTCCAGGATGTCAGCCGGGTAGGGATCCACCGCCTCCCAGCCTTCCCTGAGGTCCCGGGGCAGGGACTGGGCGATGCTCTCCGCCACGTCCCCGGGCACCAGGGCTTTGATGATCCCGACCACCACTCTCACCGCCCTATCGGCCTGGTGGATGCTCTCCAATCCCGCCTCTTCCTTCACCCTGGCGAGAAACTCTTTCCGGTCCATCTTCCCTCCTCCTTTCAACGGTTGGACGTTTCACTGGGTCGTGGACCTCGTGGGATCTCGGAGACAGGTGCAGCCTGGCGGGAATAGTTGCGACGGTTTTCCTACGATGACCCCCCATTTATATTATCGGCTTTTGAGCCGCATGGATAACGCCGGTCTTGGGTTTGCCGGGGCCTCAGGGAGAAACCGTGGGCTCCGGGAAGAATGACTCCTGGAACCCCGCTTTGACCCCCGTATCGGGAGCTCGGCTCATTCTCTCAGTAAACCAGGGAAGAGGCCTTCAGGGGGCTTGTGCCTGGACCTGGTTTTTTTGAGAGGATTATCCTGCCATATCTTGGAGCTGGAGGAAAATCCGTCTAATATATAAATTGGACTTATCGGGATCCAGTTCCCGAGATCCCGTGGCATATCCCTTCAGGGCTATTCCCACAAAGGCTTGAGCTTGCCGGATCCTCCTTCCGGGGGGAATCGCGATGGTGCGCGGATATGGGGAAAAGATCGAACGGGACGCGCTGGGCGGATCCATCGCCGTTGAAGGCGAAGGATACCCGAAGTCCGAGATCGGCCTTGGACCCCGCGGACTGAAGGCCGGCCATGACCGTGTGCCCGGGTTTGCCGAACCCGACGTTCGGGGGCGCGGTGGCGCCGATCCCGGGATGACGATGAGGGGCAAGGCCACCCTCGGCGGTTTTGCCGCCCTGGTGGCGCGCGTGGGACAAGGAGAGTTAAAGAGCTCGGCCCTGCAGGCCTTGGAAAGAATGGGCGGGGCGGGAACCCGGGTGGGTTTCACGGAGGCTTCCCCGGGCGAAGGTGTAAGGATAGGGAAAGGAACCGGCACGGGACATGATGCCGAAACGGGATATGATGAAAGGGATGGGCGCCATCTCCTGGAATCCATTCTGGAAAGTATTGCCTGTAACCAGGGCGGGCTTGCGGGAGATCTGGTGAGGATCCTCGCCGAGAAGTTGGGCCACCAGGCCGTCGTGGACCTCTTCACGGGTTTCCTGCGCAGCCGCGACTGGAGGGTAAGAGCGGGAGCTGCGGCCTGCCTGGATGTTATCGGTGCCGCTCCCCGGGGAATGGATGCGTTCTACTACTGGACGGCCAAGGGCGAATGGGATAAGTGTGTCCGGGCCGGAAAGGCTGCCCTGGATTCCCTTCTTTCCCTCCTTCACCCTTACCAGGACGAGCAGGCCCTGGAATGCGCCATGTCCGCCGCCGCGGAGATAAGGGACTCTCGGGTGGTGGCCGTCTTGGACGACTTGGCCGAGATCGGGGGTCCTCGCGTGAGGAAGGCGGCGGCACGAGCTCTGGGAAAGACCGGGACCAGGAAGGCGGTGGAACCCCTGGTAAACCTGTTGGGCGACGAGGACCCATCGGTGGCCGAGGAGGCCGGCAGGTCCCTGGTGAACCTGGGGGAATTCTCGGTGGAGGCGCTGGCGGAGCTGCTCACCGAGGACGACGAGAGGCTGAGGAAAAGGGCGGTCGAACTCCTGTCCCTGTTGGGCGAGGATAAAAGGGTGGAGCCCCTGGTCTTCAAGGTCCTGTTGAGCCGGCTCAAGGATGGGGACAGGACGTCGCGGAATCGCATCGCCTCGGCCCTGGCCCACGCCTCGGGACGATGGGCGGTGGACATACTCATAGAGGCCCTTTTCTATTACCACGTGAGAGGGGTGGCCCACCGGGCCCTTCTCCAAAAGGGGAGGGAGGCGTTGGACCAGCTGATGGGGGCGCTGAAACACCGTCACGTCTTCGTCCGCAGGGAGGCCGCCCTGATCCTGGGAGAGCTGGGGGACCCCAGGGCATGGGACGCCCTTCGGGCGGCCACCAGGGATAGGGATTGGCACGTCAAGGAGGCGGCCTCAAGGGCCCTTTCCATGCTCGAGAGCAGGTATTCGCTGATCCGTGACGGGGAAGTGGTGAGGGTGGTCGAGGTGAGTGCCTTGCCCGACGTGCCCGAGATCCAGGGCAAACCCTTCTCGGTCGTGGCAAAAGATGCGACGACGGCGTCCGGGTCGGATAGAGCGAAAGGGGATCCCCG
>JBBFMI010000238.1:0-3395 GCA_037478635.1 Candidatus Geothermincolales bacterium
GGTCCCTCCCAGCTCGTACCTCTCCAGCTCCATGGCGCACCTCCTCCCTACCTGCGCAGAACGATTACGGTGCCCACCTGCATGAGGTCGCCCCAGGCCTGGGCCAGGCCACAGCGCGGCTCGTTGGCCACCTGCCTCTTTCCCGCCTCCCCCCGCAGCTGCAGGAAAATCTCGATGACCTTCATCAGGCCGGTGGCAGAAATGGGGTTTCCCACCCCCAGGGCTCCTCCCGAGGGGCAGATGGGGAGTTCCCCGTCCCGCTGGGTCTTTCCCTCCACCAACATCTCCACCGCCTTTCCCCGTTCGGCGAGCAGCAACCCCTCCATGTGGTGCAGCTCCTTGTAGTCGAAGGGGTCGTACGGCTCGGCCACGTGGATCTCCCTGCGGGGATCGGTGATTCCCGCCATCTCGTAGGCCATGCGGGCCGCCTTCTCCACGTACCGGGGATAGGCAAGGTCCCGGGTCGCCCAATACGCGGTGTCCAGGTTCCATCCCACGCCAGCTATCCACACCGGCTTGTCGGTGATCCTCTTGGCCACATGCTCGGATGCAAGGACTATGGCGGCCGCCCCATCGGAGGCGGGGCTTATGTCCAGCCGGTTCACCGGCCAGGCCAAGACCTCCGAGTTGAGCACGTCTTCCACCGTGATCTCCATGGGAAGTTGCGCCGCCGGGTGGTCCATGGCGTTCCTCTTGTTCTTGACCGAAACCAGGGCGATCTCCTCCTTGCTGATGCCATAGGTCTGCATGTAACGGTTCATCTCCAGGGCGAAGATCCAGATCAAAGTGGGATCCAGCGGCTGTTCGGTGGTGTGGTCGAAGATGGTCTTGAAGGCCCCCTGGGGATGGGGATGGCACGAACTCATCTTCTCGGAGCAGACCACCAGGCAGGTGTCGAACATCCCGGAGGCCACGTGCAGCCAACCGTGGATGGGGGAAAACACCCCGGTGCCGCCGCCCACGAAGTGGCGCATGTAGGGCTTTCTCCAACCGCCCGCCCCATCGAGCAGGTATTCACCCTTCATGTGTACCCCGTCGAAGGCATCGGGGGCGGAACCCATGACCACGCAATCGATGTCCTTCAGTGTCAACCCGCAGGAGTCCAGGGCCATGCGGGCCGCCTGGAACGCCAACTCCTTTCCCGTCTCCTGGGCCCGGCGGACAAACTTGGTCATACCGGCTCCGACAATGGCCACCTTCCTGTACGCCATCCGGATCACCTCCCTCAATCCGCGCTGAGCACCGCCACCGCCGCAGTGGTGGTGGGAACTCCCCTCCAGGACTGGGCCAGCCCAATCCGGGCGTCGGGTATCTGCCTGGCGCCCGCCTCGCCGCGCAGCTGAAGCACCACTTCCACGAACTTCTGGGCGCCGGAACACTCGAAGAGGTGGCCCACCCCCAGGGCCCCGCCCGAGGGATTCACCGGAAGATCCCCCTCCAGGGAGGTGAGACCGTTCTCGGTGGCCCAGCCCGCCTGGCCCTCGCCGAAGAGTCGCAGGGCCTCCAGGTGTTGCAGCTCCTTGAAGGAGAACTCGTCGTTGACCTCGGCGAAGTCGACCTCCCGGGCAGGACAGGTTATACCCGCCATCCGGTAGGCCATGTCGGCCGCCAGGCGAACCGACACCGCCTCCGTCCAGTCCCTGCTCTCCAGGGTGGGGCTATCGGAGGCCCAGCCGACCCCCTTTATCCACACCGGCCTGTCGGTGAGGGAGGGAGCCGTCCTCGCCGAGCAGAGCACCACCACCACCGCCCCATCGGCGTTCTGGGCGATGTCCAGGGCCCGGAGCGGCTCGGCTACCGGCTCGGATTCCAGTACCTGCTCCACGGTCAGCTTCGCCCCGTAGGCTGCCGAGGGGTTGAGCAGGGCGTTTCCCCGGTTCTTGACCACCACCGCGGCGCACTGCTCCCGGGTTGCCCTGCCCTCGGCCAGGAAACGGTTCATCTCCAGCCCGCCCACGAACCAGGGCGTGAGGTCCAGGGGCCGGTTGAGCACCGGGTCCAAGGCGAAGTTGACCATCTCGGAGATGGTCTTCACGTTGCTCGCCTTACTAAGCGCCTGGACCACCACGATGTCGAAGTGCCCGGTGAGGATGTGCATGACCCCCACCGCCAGCGATTGAAGGAATTCTCCCGTTATGGTCTGGACGGGTTTTAGCACCGCCCCCAGCTGGTCGTTGCAGTACTCGTCGGCAATGCTGTAGCCCTCCAGGAAATCCTCAGAAGTACAGATGAACGAGTCCACGTCCTTGGGCTCGATGCCGGCCTCCTCGTAGGCCTTCACCGCCGCCTCGTAAGTGAGTTCCCGGTAGGAGACATCAGGTGTCACGGGGGCGAAGCGGGTGTAACCTATGCCGGCCACAGCGACCTTCTCCTGCATGGCCCACCTCCTCGGACTTCACACCTCCCGGCGCCCAGTGGGCGCCCTTTCCCTGCCTGGTTATCTAAAAGGGCCCTTAAGGATGAGCCCTGTCGAAAGGATGTCGACCCGGACTAAAGGCCCGCCTCCTTGTGGGGTCGGGCGAACTCGAAGTAGGCCACCGCGCTTTCCTTCAGCGCCTTCTCGTTGTCCTCCGGGAGCTCCTTTATCACCTTCGCCGGTACGCCTCCCACCAGGGAATGGGGTGGCACCTGCATGCCCTGGGGTACGACTGCCCCGGCCGCCACGATGCTCCCCCTGCCCACTACCGCCCCGTCCAGGACCACCGCGTTCATCCCCACCACGCAGTTGTCCTCCACCGTGGCCCCGTGGAGTATAGCGCCGTGACCCACGGTCACGTAATCCCCCACCTTCACCGGTCCGTGCAGCACACAGCAATCCTGGATGCTGGTGTATTCTCCCACCTCTATCTCCCCGCGGTCCGCCCTGAGCACCGCGTTGAACCAGATGCTCGCCCTGGGACCCACCTTGACCGGCCCGATGAGCATGGCCCCGGGGGCGACGAAGGCTTCCGGCGATACCTCTGGGGACTTGTCGTGGTAGGGGACCAGCAATTTTCCGACCTCCTTTCAGTTTGACAGCCACACGAAAAAAACCGCCTACCTAAAGCCCAAGTTATTATAGCACCGCAGCCTCGCTCAAGAATACTGACCGGAGTTCAGTAATCACGACATGTTCAGCACAAGTGTCCTGTCGATGCTCCCGACGGAAACCCTGTCGTATTCAAGATAAAGGATGCCGAAGTCGATATGTTAGTGGACCACGAGATAAAAAGGGTTGTGCTGTCGCGCCTGGGAGGTAGGAATTGGAGGAAGGGCTGTACTGTCCCCGCTGCAACAGGCCGGTGGAAGCGGGCCTTTCCAACTGCCCTGAATGCGGGGGAAAGGCCGTGCCGGTGATGGCCGTCGTGATAATGCCCTTCGTGGAGGGCGGGGAGGAGAGGGAGATCCCGGAGGGT
>JBBFMI010000239.1:0-3377 GCA_037478635.1 Candidatus Geothermincolales bacterium
CTCCACGAGGGGGATGTCCTCGAGGCGGGGGGAAGGAGGCTCCGGGTCCTGCACACTCCGGGACACACCTTCGGCCACCTTTGCCTTCACGAGGAAGAGGAGGGGATCCTCTTCTCGGGCGACCACCTCATAAGGTCCATAACCCCCAATCCGGACCTGTTGGTCCGGGATGACGGTTCGTGGAGGTCGGGCCTCCCCAGCTTCGTCTCCTCGTTGAAAAGGCTGGAATCCCTTCGCATCGAGCGCGCTTACCCGGGTCATGGCAGGCCCATCACCAGGGTGGAGAGGAGGATCGCCTTCAATCTCGAACACCACCGCCGCAGGTTGGGCGAGGTACTGGAGGCGATATCCGACGGGGGGTCGACCCCCTGGGAGTTGGCGAAGAGCCTTTTCCCCCAGGTCAGAAGAGAGGACGAGACCATGGATTCCTGGCTGGCCCTCCGGGAGGTGGTGGGACACCTCGAGATCCTGCGGGAGGACGGGTCGGTGGAGATCCGCGAGGATGGGGGAAGGCTGATCGCCTTTCGCAGTCGTTGAGTGAAGGTCCCAAGGGCCCTGGTCGGAGAATACCGGACTGCTTATTGACCGGGCGCTCTCGATAGACATGTGGGAGAGGGGGTTATCGGGGGCCAGGTCGCTCCGGGTATGAGAAAAAAGGAGGCTTGAGATGTCCAGGGTTGCGGTGGTGAAGGCCGAGGAGGAACTGGAGAGATCGTTGCGGGAGGTGTTCGAGCCCTTCGGTGGCCTGAAGGGGCTACTCGAGGGTAGGGATGAAGTATACGTCAAGGTGAATGCGGTGGATTTCAAGCCGCACTCTTATACCGATCCCCGGGCGGTGCGCGCCCTGGTACGTCTCCTGCGTTCCGCTGGGGCTAAAAAGGTCTTCGTGATGGATAACTGCACCCAGGGCAATTTCACCAGGCTGGTTTTCCGGGTGAGTGGCCTGGAGAGGGCCACCGTGGAGGCGGGAGGAACCCCGGTTTACCTGGACGAGGGGAGGCAGGTCTGGATCGAACTTCCCCGGATGGGGTACAAGGTCAAGGTCTCCAGCCTGGTGAGGGAAAAACTCATGGAGGGGCGGGACAGGTGCGTTTACATCAATATGCCCCGCCTGAAGACCCATTCCATGGCCCAGGTCACCCTGGGGGTGAAGAACCAGCTGGGGCTGATACGGCAGAAGGACAGGATCCGCGACCACAACCACCGCCTTCACCTCAAGCTGGCCGACATCTATTCGGTGATAAAGCCCGATTTCACCCTGATAGAGGGTCTTGAGGCGCTCAACCACGGACATTACTCCCCGGAAGCCCTGGCCGACCGGTGCGTGGAAGAGGTGGGCGTCTTCATCGGCAGCGATGATACCCTGGCCGCCGACGCCGTGGGATGCCATATCATGGGCATCGATCCCCGCGGGGTGGAGCACCTTCGCCTGGCCTCCGAGTTCGGTCTGGGCTCCATAGACCTGGATGATATCGAGGTCGTCGGGGACCCGGAACCTTTCCGCAGGAGCTTCACCTGGGAACTCCTTCCTGTTTATCCCCCCGACGTGGCGATACTGGAGGGAAGGGATAGATGTTGCCCCGAGGGGTGCAACCTCAACACCCGCATGGTCCTCCAGATGCTGTATGCCGATTTCGGAGGCAGGGGCGGTTTCGCCATTGTCATGGGGAGCGGATGGAAAGAGGAGGACCTGGAAAGGGCGGGCGACCGGGTGCTGGTGGTGGGGGATTGCGCGGTGTCCGAGGCTTATCCGCTGTTGAAGAAGAGGATCCGGGGAAAGGGCCTCAAGGCGGTCAGGGGATGTAACAACCTGCGGGACGTCATAGGGGGCCTCGCCTCGTTCATGGGGGTGCAACCGTCTCGGATGGTTCCCCTTCCCTTCCGGAGCACCGCTGCCCTGCTGGCCAGCGCCCTCTGGCACCGGACCACCGCCCGGGTGGCGCCAGTGTTGGTGAGAAAAAGGTGATCCTTTTGGGAGCCCCTTGCCTGGCTACACGGCCTCGTGGAGTGCGCGCCATCGGCTTCCCGACCCGCGTGCACTGCGCATCCTACTCTCATGTCGTCCACGGGGGCTCGCCCGGGCGAGGGAACGGTCGACGGGGTGAGGCTTTACGCGGGCGAAGAATGAGACGGGCGATGTAAGATTGAAAATGTGGGATAGGGGCTGATATATTTTTGGATGAAAAGTTGAAGCGGCGCCCTTGTAGCTCAGAGGACAGAGCAGTGGCCTCCGGAGCCACGTGCGGGGGTTCGAATCCCTCCAAGGGCGCCATTTTTCATGGGGTTTTCCATGGAGGACCACATCCGCTGCTTTAACTGTCACCACGACATCCCCTCGGGAGTGGAAAGGTGCCCGGTGTGCGGGTTTTCCCTCGAGGGGGGCAGGATCGAGGCCATCAAGAAGGCCACCGAGCTCAATTCCCGTGCCCAGCTCGCCGAGACCAGGGGTGATTTCGGGGAGGCGGTCCGGCTCTACTCGGAGGCGGTGGAGCTCTACCCGGAGTTCGTGGTGGCCCATTACAACCTGGGGATCGCCCTCGGGAGGCTGAAGGATTTCCATGGAGCCATCGAAAGCCTCACCCGGGCGATAGGGCTCAAGAACGATTTCGCCGCCGCTTACGCTGCCCGGGGAGACATGTTGGTGGCGATGGGCGATTTCCAAGCGGCGGTGAGGGACTATTCCATGGCCATCGAGCTTTACCCCGATTACGCCCAGGCATACTACCGGAGGGCGTTGGCCTTGATGGAGCTGGGCGAGAGGGAACGGGCGGAGCAAGACCTGCGGGATTACCTCTTCTACAAGCCCCACGACCGCAGGGCCAGGTCAAAGTTGGAAGAACTTACCAGGACTGGAGGGAAGGGCGAGGGGTCTGCAGGTCCCTGAACCGTCCAGTGGATCCACGGGGAGACAGGCTGATCGTCCGGCGGGACGGCGCGAAACCGCGTTGGATCCGGGCAGGAAAAGCGCCCGTGGGAGGTGAAAACCCGTAAAAGGAACGGTTGTTGGCAAGGCCCGCGCGCGGGACGAGGTCGGGAGGAGGCGAGCAGGGAATGGTGGACTTCGAGGGTTATCTCGAGGAGAGGCTGGGACAGGAGGTCATGGTGTGGACCGCCGGGGGGCACTATTTCCGGGGAGTCCTCAGGGACGTGGACGAGGAGGGGTTCATCCTTCTCGAGGACGTGAGCTGCACCCTGGCGGGGGAGAGGGGTGAGAGGGAGAAGGTGGTGGTGGCCCTGGACGCCGTGGACGCGGTCTCTTAGGGCCGTGACGTACCCGCATCACCCCTTCTTGACCTTCACCAGCTGGACGAAGTTCATCTGCAGGTTGGCCAGGGTGCCCCGGAAGGGCTTGAGGCTTTCCGGCTCCATCTTGCCCT
>JBBFMI010000240.1:0-3363 GCA_037478635.1 Candidatus Geothermincolales bacterium
CTTCGTTCCGCTCGAAGTCCATTACGAGGGAGGGTTCAGGGTTGAGGTCTCAGACGGGAGGTGGCGTTTCGATCGGAGAGAGAGGAAGTTGCGGTACTTCCCGTCCCGGAAAGGCGAGCACGTGATAACCATCAGGCCGGCATCCTGACACGCGCTGGAGCTCCGCGGGCAAGTCTCAGGAGGCCTTGCGGTCCATTACCACCAGGCACTCGACGTGCGGCGTGTTCGGGAAGAAGTTGTAGGAGCGGATAAACACCGGTCGGTAGCGGTGCGAGATGGCCTCGAGGTCGCGGGCCTGGGTATAAGGATTGCAGGAGAGGTAAACGATCCTCGCGGGCTCCTTTTCCAGCAACGAGGCCAATACCTTCTTATGAAGGCCGGTGCGGGGCGGGTCGAACACGAACACCGATCCCTCCTGGGCAGAGGAGATGAAGTCCTCGGCCCGCTCCAATATCACCTCGAAGCCTGACACGTTGTTCAACTCGGCGTTTTGCACCGCCCAGCGCGTCGCCTCCATGTCCGATTCCACGAGCACCACTCTTTTCGCTCCCGAGGAGATCCCGATGGTCCCAACGCCGGCATAGAAGTCGTACAGGATGTCCGCCCCGGAGGTGAAATTGAGCATATCCCTGAGGGCTTCCTCGAAGGCAGGGAGGTTGACCTGGAAAAAGCACGTCTCGGAGAACAGGAACTTTCTGCCCAGCACCTCCTCCTCGAGCTGCGAGCGACCCGCGTCGAAGAGCTCCTCGGTTATCACCGAGGCGGGCGATCTGGGATCCGAGTAGAACACCCGCAGGCCGAGGAGGCGGGATACGGCGGAGACGTCAAAGGACGGCACCCTTTCCAGCTTGTCGCGGAGGAAAAGGGCCGCCAATGTCTCGCCGTTGGAGTTGGACCGTACCACCATGGATTTCAGGGAGGACGCAGGTATCCCGCTTTCCCTCAGAAGCGAACAGATCCTCAAGGAGGTGGCGTTGATGGCGGGATGGGCCAAGGCGCAGCCCTTTGTAAGCTCAACCTTTCCCCTCCTACCACGCTGAAAGAAAGCGAGGGAGATCCTTTCCCGGAGAAAGCTGAACTCCATCTTGTTGCGGTACCCGAAGATCTGGGGACTTTGGGATATATCCACCTCCACCCGCCTGCCGAGGGCCGAGGAAAGAAGCCTCTCCACCCTTTCCCGCTTGAGTTCAAGCTCGCTGCCGATGTCGAGGATCTGCCACGGCGAGCAGGAGAGGAAATGATCCTCCAGCGGGGTTGTCCTGCGGGGAGAGGGTTCCAGGATCTCTTCGGCCACGGCGAAGAATCTTCCCTTCCGCTTCCCGGTCACCCTGGCCCTGACCAATTCCCCTGGCAGGGCGCCCCAGACGTGGAACTGCCGACCTTCCTTCCAGCCCAGGCCGGCCCCTTCCTCGTCCAGGTCGAATATTCTGACCAGAGCCTCCCGGTTCATGTCCTTGCCTACCCGGTTCGATGTCCGGCGGATGCGTACTCGAAACGGAAGTATCTCACTGAAGGGGGAAAGAGGCAATACGGGGCCTGCCTACAGCCGCGTCGCGAAAAGGGAATGAGGTCGGCGAAAGTCTAATCTCGTGGTATCGCACGCTTTTCAAAAGCGGCAGGGAAATTCGGCGCAAGCGGGAAAATCGATTCTCAGGAGGCAGCGGGAGAGGTGAAGAAGAAGGTCGCTCCTTTGCCAGGTTCGCTCTCAACCCAGACTTTTCCGCCCCAGCTCTCCACCGCCCTTTTCACCGTGGAGAGCCCTATGCCCAGTCCCGGTGAGCCTTGGCTCGAATACCTGCGGAAGGGTTGGAATATGAGGGGTTGGATTTCGGGAGGGATTCCCCGCCCGTTATCCTTCACGTAGATGGTCACCGTGCCCTTGTTCTGGGACGTGCCGATCTCGATGCGAGGCGATGGGACATCTCCCATGTGTCGTATCGCGTTCCCTATCAGGTTAGAGAAGACCTGGCGTAGCCGCACGGGGTCGGCGAGAATGGCGGGCATGTCATCGTGGATGTTGACCGCGATTCCCTTCTCGTTCAGTTCCTCCTCGAAGTCCATGAGGACCTCCATCAGGACCTCCTCGGGATCCACCGAGTGGAATTCCATCTCCAGGTGTCCCGCCTTTGCGTATTCGAGCAGGGAGTTCACCATCTGGCGCATACGACGGGCGCCGCTGATGATGCTCTCCAAGCATTCCCTTTCCGCGTCAGTACGCCCTTCTTCATCTGCTTCCAAGGCCGCCCGGGCGTATCCTTCCACCACCGCAATAGGCGTCTGTAGGTCGTGGGAGAGGGAGTGGGCGAAGGCCTCCAGCTCCTCGTTGCGCCTCTGCAGCAGGGTCTCCATGCGTTTCCTCTCAGTAATGTCCCGAGAGTAAGCCACCATGGCCTTGGGGTTGCCCTCTTCATCGTGAAGGAGGGAGATGCTCAGTTCTATGAAGATCCTCGACCCGTCCTTTTTAAGGGCACATATCTCCGCGTGCCGGACCTGGCCTTCCCGCATGACTTGCTGGTAGATGGAAAGGGCACGCTCCCGGTCCTCGGGAGCCGCCAGGAAGTAGGCGTTCATGCCGAGCATCTCCTCTTCGCGCTGGTATCCGTGCAGTTCCAGGGTCTGCCTGGAGACGTAGGTTATGTTGCCCTCGAGGTCGGAGATGGTGATGGCGTCGGGGGAGATGTCCACCAGCTTGCGGTGAAGCTCCTCTGACCTCCTCAGCTCTTCCTCCATTCTCTTTCTCTGGGTGATCTCCCTGGAGGTCACCACTATTCCGCCCACCAGGGGATGGTCCAGGAGGTTCCAGCCAATGGACTCGAAGTATAACCATCGGCCGTCTTTATGGAGGAACCTGTGCTCGAGCACATCGCTTTTCCCCCGGGAACTCAGGGCTTTCCTGAAGATGGAGAGGCTTCTCCTCAGGTCTTCGGGGTGTACGAAGTCAAAGACATTCTTTCCATAGAGCTCTCCCTGCTCGTAGCCGAGGATATCTTTTATGGAGGGACTATGGTACTTCATCCTACCTTCGGGGTCTAAAACGCTGATAAGGTCGAGCACGGACCAAATCAGCGTCTCGTAGAACCCCTCGGGATATTCGTCCTTGAGGCTCACCGCTTCATCGATCCCACCGATACCAACCCAGCGTACGGTTTAAAGTGCTATGGTTATTGAATCAATCAATTAGCCATCTACCCTGCCAACCGTACTTTTGCCCTTGCCTGGCATTTTAGCAATACCAACTATGCCCTGATCGTCTTCGAAGACAGATAGATTATACACCAGTTTTAAAGATAGCGTCAAGGAATTTGTGTCCATAAATCTAGCCTTCCTCTCCTGACATCAAGCTGCTGAATCCGCGAAGCCGCC
>JBBFMI010000241.1:0-3338 GCA_037478635.1 Candidatus Geothermincolales bacterium
CCGGAGCCTATCACCACCACGTCGCAAGCCCTTGTCGTCTCGCTTGATCCCACGGGAGCATGATAACTTTTTACGGTGCCACCGGCGATCCTGTTGGCGAGTGGCGGGAATCGGGCGGCAGTGGCCCGTTGCATCATCCGGTTTTCCAAGTGGAGGGAGGACGTGAACGTGGCGATGGAAAGGGGAGAAAGAGTGCGCATCGGCGGCGATCCCCTCGACCCCTTCTTTTACCCCAGGGGAGTGGTGATAGTGGGGGCCACCCGGACCCCGGGCTTCGGGTACATGATCCCCCTGGTGCTCCGGCGCAGGGGTTTCGCCGAGCGGGTTTTCCTGGTGAACCCCGCGGGCGGAGAGCTTCACGGTTACCGGCTCCATGCATCCCTGGAGGAGGTCCCGGACTGGGTGGATCTCGCGGTGGTGCTGGTGCCGGCGCGCGTGGTCCCACGGGCGCTGGAGGAGATAGGCAGGAAGGGGATCCGCTGCGCCGTGGTGGAGAGCGCCGGGTTCGCCGAGACGGGGGAGGAGGGCAGGAGGCTACAGGAGGAAGCCCGAAAGGTCGCGGCTTCCTACGGCATAAGGGTGATCGGGCCGAATTGCGTGGGCGTCGTCAACACGGATAACGGCTTCAGCACCGTGGAGACGCTGGACGAGGCTATGGTCCCCGGCCCGGTGGGCATCGTTGCCCAGAGCGGGGTCTTCGGGAACATACTTCTGGACATGCTCCCGGGGCTCGGGGTCCGCATCTCCAAGGCCTTCACGCTGGGGAACAGGATGGACGTGGACGAGGTGGATGCCCTGCAGTACCTGTACCGGGACCCCTCGACAAGGGTGATCATGATGTATCTTGAGGGGGCGGCCCGGGGGAGGGAATTGGTCTCTGCCCTGAAGGGGATCACGCCCAAAAAGCCGGTGCTGGTGCTGAAGAGCGGGCGCACGGAGGTGGGAAGGAAGGCCACGGCTTCCCACACGGGCAGCCTTTCGGGCGAAGACCGGCTCTACGGAGCCCTTTTCGCCCAGACGGGCGCGATCCGGGCGGATAGCCTGGAGGAATTGGTGGACCTGGCGAGGGTGTTCGCCACCCAACCCTGTCCCCGGGGCGGGAGGCTGGGCGTGGTCACCACCAGCGGCAGCCTCGGGGCCCTGGCTTCGGATACTGCCTGCTCGAACGGCCTTGAGCTCCCGCCGCTCTCCCCGGCGGCGGTGGAAAAGATGAGAGACGGAGCGCCTTCGTGGATGAACGTGCGGAATCCCCTCGACGTGGGCCCCTCCGGCCGCTTTCACCAGGCCCTTTGCCTGATGATGGAAGAGGAGGGGATGGACATGGTCCTCGGGATATACGTGGTTCCCTATGCCATAGCCGGCGAGCTCAAGGCCGCGGGATTGGGATGGGAGTTGTTGGTGGGCAGGCCGGTGGAGGCCAGGGAGAAGGCCCCCGACAAGCCGCTGGTGCTCTGTTCTCTCGGCAAGGAGGAATTCGTGAGAGACCTGCAGGGATTAGCCGGTGACACCATCCCCGTCCTTTCCTCTCCGGAGAGGGCGGCAAGGGCCCTGGCCGCGCTTCACAAGTACACGCAGTTCCGGAGGGGAAGGGAAGAGACAGTCTAGGGAGGCGCTCCAGGCATTCCCCGAAAAGAGGGATCCGTGGAGGGTTTCCAGAATTCAGTGGTGATACTATCCTCTTTCTCCTCTCTCAAAAGAGGGTGGCTAAGGCTCCGGTTGCGCTCAATGAGTGCAGGCAGTTGCAGAGGGGACCCGATGACCCGCGGAAGCGATTCTCGCGGGTCATCCCACGGGCCCTTGCGTCCGGCCGGAAAAGGGGATTAGGGAGGTAAAAACTGGGAATAATGGTGAGGGGGAGCCAATCGCAATGAGTGATTAGGGGTGCCAGAAGATGATGCGAGTAATGCTTGACCCGTTAAGAAATCGCGTTCGTTCCCGGAGAAGAGATAGAAGTCCAGGATCTCCGCATGGAGAGACGGCGTTGTCCTACCGAGGGAAAAGCGCTGCGCTGCCTCGACGCCTGATGGCATCGTTCGCAGCGACGCTCCTCCTCGTTTCCGTATTGCTGGGGTTTTATCCCGGGGGGTGTGGAAGGGGGAACGGAGGGCCCCTTTTAGGCAAAGACCTCCCCACCCTGGTGCCGGGAAAGTTGAAGGTGGGGACCCATCCCAACTTCCCTCCCTTCGAGAGCCTGGAGGGGGGCAAGGTGGTGGGTTTCGACGTGGACCTGATGGAGGAAGTGGCGTCCCGGCTGAAGCTGGAACTCGAATGGGTATCAGTCTCCTGGGAGGACATCTTCCAGGGCCTGGAAGAGGGCCTCTACGATCTCGCCGCATCCGCCATAACCATCACCAGTGGAAGGTCGCAATTGGTGGATTTCAGCTCGCCCTACCTCAAGGTGGACCAATCCATATGCGTGAGGGAAGGGTCTCCGGTGAGAGGCCCAGGGGATCTGAAGGGACTTCGCGTCGGGGTGATGGCGGGCACCACCGGGGAAGAGATGGCCAGGAACATCCCGGGCGTGGGTGAGCTGGTGAGGTATCCCACCATCCGGGAGGCGTTTCAGGATCTGGAATATGGGAAGATAGACGCGGTGGTGAACGATTACCCCACCAACCTCTACTTGAGCGGGATGAGGAAGGGTATGTCGGTTACCGCCCTGCTTCCCACCGGGGAGAAGTACGGTCTTGCCCTGCGCAAGGGCAACGTCTCGCTGCTCGAGGCGGTCAACCGGGCCCTTGAACAGATCGTGGGGGATGGGACCTACGAACGGCTGTTGCGGCGCTGGTTCGGCGAGGGGGACGTTGACAGCATGAAGCCGTGAGCCTGTGGGCACGTGCCGGGCCGACGGTGTCCTCCCGATGGGAATTTATCTCCGTCTGCCTCCTCCTGGCTTGGAAATCTGCCTCCTACCGGCTTGGAACAAAGGCTTGCCCTCGGGGTTCAGGCGCCCCAGGGTTTTCAATGGGAGAACCCCTTGGCAGGATAACCCTCCTCGTCCGGCAAGCCTTTCTTTTTCAATGGAAGCAGCGGTCCGCCAAGGTATGACCGCCAGGGTATTGGACTTCCGCGCCGAAGCAGGTTTTATTCTTTGATTTTGCCTCATGCGCTGCCGGCGGGATCCCGTTGTCGCTCGGCCCGAAAACCGTTCTTCGTCCCAAACCTGTGGCCGTGGCCGGTCAGAGAAGGCCCTCCTTGCGCAGGTAAGCGGAGTATTCCGCGGCAGCTCCGATGGCAAGGCAGGCGTCCTAATTTATGCGTTGCCGGCGGGATCCCGTTGTCGCTCGGCCCGAAAACCGTTCTTCGTCCCAAACCTGTGGCCGTGGCCGGTCAGAGAA
>JBBFMI010000242.1:0-3298 GCA_037478635.1 Candidatus Geothermincolales bacterium
CCGCTTCCCCGGTGCCGCCAGGGTCGGCCGCAGAGGTAACTTCCTCCATCGTCCCGCCGGGCCTCAAGTCCTCGCCTGGTGTGTGCCCCGGGTGGATCCCCGGGCTGGGGAGGAAAAGCAGGGCGATCGACGACAGTGCCGCCGCCATCCCCAGGACCCTGGCCGTAAAGGGTCGCTTCTTCCTTTCACCCATCGGTCATCATCCCCACGAGGACGTTCTCGCCCCTTCCCCGTCACAGCCTTTTACCCGCCATGCTGGGAAAACCATGACTAAGAGTGAACTGCCCCGTTTGTTGTCCCGTCCAGCCCGGTTTTTGCCCACGCATCGTAGAAACAGCGGTTTTATCCCCTCCGTGTCGTCTTGCCATGGGGTCGCCCTATCCGGTCTTAAACTTATATACCATGGGATGTCGACATACAAACGCACGGGACATAAGGGCACGGGGTATAAGGGGAATGATCGACGGGGAGAAGCTTCTTTCGGCAAACTTCCGTGGTCCTTGACCTGCTCCCTATCCTGCGCCGGCTTTTCTCCTGGATAGATATTCCCCCAGCCTCTCCACCCCCCGGGCCAGGTTGTCCAGGTGGTTGGCATAGCTGAAGCGGATGTATCCCTCCCCGTTCTTGCCGAAGTCTATCCCCGGGGTCACCGCCACTCCCGCCTCCTCGAGCAGCTCCATGGCGAAGGAATAGGAATCGACGCTGAAACGGCGGGCGTTGGCCAGGATGTAGAAGGCCCCCTGGGGCTCCACCGCCACGCCGAAGCCCAACTCCCGCAGGCGAGGCAGGAGGAACCGCCTGCGCTCGTCGTAGGTCCTCACCATGTGGGCCACCTCATCCCGGCACCCGGTGAGGGCGGCGATGCCCGCCCACTGGACGAAGGCGTTGGCGGAGATGAAGAGGTTCTGCTGCAACTTCTGGATGGGTCGCACGAACTCGGGAGGGGCTATGAGGTATCCCAGCCTCCATCCCGTCATGGCGTATAGCTTGGAGAAGCCATTGACCACGAAAGCCCGGTCCGTGAACTCGAGGATGGTGTGCTCCTTTCCCTCGTACACCAGGCCGTGGTATATCTCGTCGCTCACGACGTAGTAACGGTCCCTTCCCATTTCTGCGATCTCCTCCATCACCTTCGGTCCCAGCAGGTTGCCAGTGGGGTTGGAGGGGGAGTTGATCACCACGGCCTTGGTCCTCCCGGTGATGCGCCCGGCGATATCGCGGGGCCGATACTGGAAGCCATACTCCTCGTACACCGGGACCGGCACCGGCTTTCCGTCCACGAAGTCCACCATGTTGGGATAGCAGGGGTAGCCGGGATCCGAGACGATCACCTCGTCCCCGGGATCGAGGAGGGAGGCGAACACCAGGAGCAGGGCGGGGGAGCTGCCGCTGGTGACGATGATGCGGTCCGGATCCACCTCAATCCCGTACTTCTCCCGGTAATGCCGGGAGATGGCCTCCCGGAGCTCCGGGAGGCCGCGGCTATCGGTGTAGTGGGTCATGCCCCTTTCCAGGGCCTCCCGGGCCGCTTCCTTCACGCAGGCGGGGGTGTCGAAATCCGGTTCCCCCACCTCCATGTGGATTATCTCCCTTCCCTCCCTCTCCATCCTGAGGGCTTTTTCCAGCACCTCCATCACGAGGAAGGGGGGTATGTCCTTTCCCCTCCTGGCTATCACCTGCTTCTTAACTCCTTCCCGGCTCGGACGCCCCCTCCCCTTTACTGGGGCTTGATTGAACCGACGGTGCGAGACATGTGCACAGAAGGCGCACAAAAGGGACCGTTAAGGGAATTATATATGCGGGTGGGGGATATATGCGGGTGGGACAAGATCGGCGGCTCAGGTCGCGGAGAAGTCCTTCTCCGGACTTCTCCGGGAACAGGGGCGCCTCGATTATGAGTGCGTTTGCTCTGACGCGAGCATTCTGCGCGGAGCGGCCGCTTCGACCGGCGGGAGGAAGACGCCCCTTGATCCGGGACCAGACTGGACCATGGCGTGTCCCCTCTGGCATCCTCCCTGGGCCTCGGCGTCCGGGATCCGTCTTCACTACAGACACCTGTGATTCCCGCCCGTCGATGCAGCCCGTTGATGTATATTAACGGTGCCGGACAGGAAGACCCGGCTTTGGGACCCGGTTATGGCCCTATGGTATGGTCGTTGGGTATCCGGCCGCCCGGGCCAGGGTTCCCTATCATGGTCTTTGGAGGTGGGGCGGTCCGGGTCCGTGATGGAAAATAAGGGGGGAAGCCTTGGGTAGTGCACCTGCGCCCTTTGGGTTAATGGGGCTGTGGATGCGGTGGCGTTGAGGGTAAGGGACCGGGAATAGGACTCCGCCCGCGGAAAGGAGGTAACGTCTTTTGGACTGGGAAGCCCTGAGGAACCGGATCAAGGCGGATTTCGATGCCAAGAACAACACCAGGGAGGAGGTGCTCAAGCTCTGTCGTTCCCTGATCCAGACCTCGAGCTACGTGATCCGGGCTGTGCACAGGGGTGAGTGGGAGGAGGCCGCAGGCCTGGCCCAACAGGCCAAAGAGCTTTCCAGCAGCATAACCGAGATGACCAGGGATCACCCCGAGGTGTACACCGCCGGCTTCGTGCACGACGCGCAGAAGGAGTACACCGAGGCCATGGCCACCTATTCCCTCATCCGGGGAGAGCCCATCCCCGAGCCCGAGGAGCTCGGGGTGGAATATCCCGCCTACCTCAACGGGTTGGGGGAAGCGGTGGGGGAGCTGCGCCGCTCCATCCTGGACCTCATCCGGGAGGGACACCTGGAAAGGGGCGACGAGCTCCTCTCCCACATGGACGACATCTTCTACCTGCTGGTGTCCTTCGATTATCCCGACGCCATAACCGGGAACCTGAGGCGCACCACCGATATCGCCAGGGGCATCATCGAGAGGACGAGGGGAGATCTCACCACCGCCATACGCCAGAGCAAGCTCCGCCAGGCCATCTCCGAGCTCGAGGAACGGTTGAAGGTGATAGACCAGGGAAAGGGGTCGGGATGATCTGGCCCGTCGACGGGTCGCATGGGGACGAACACGCGCGACCCATGTGCGACCCCCCGTAGGGCATCTCGCTGAACCCCGGACTTAAGTGCCTCGACCCCCTTATCCCCGGCGGGGACGGGAGGTCTCCTCGGTCGTGGCGGTGAACCGGGAATCCCCCTTCCCTTCCCGATTTTTCCCTTCTCGGTTCCGCGCCGCCTTTTCGCCCGATAAGTGGCAAGTCAACTACGGCCCACAGACCGAGATTTTTCCCTTCTCGGTTCCGCGCCGCCTTTTCGCGGCCTCCCG